>CAZBBZ010000086.1:3867-9481 GCA_964489925.1 uncultured Rhodobacterales bacterium | reverse complement strand
TAGGGCTGGTGGCGATTTCACGGCTGCCAGAACAGACAATTCAACCTATAATTGCAACAATCATCGTCCTGCTGCTCACCTACACCTTGTTCAACGGGTTGGCCGTCCAAGCGCTGACCGCTTTGCTGGTCGGCACAATCATCTCGTCTTTCGTCGGTGGATACTTCATTCGCCGCGCGCTCAGCGGCGATACCAAGTCCGCACAGACCATCGAAACAACGCAAGCAACCGCCGTCCCTGACATCCAAATGCGGGTTCAGTTGATGCTCGTTGTGGCGCTGTTTTTGCGCCAATCACAACAATCTGCTGACCCAATCATTCTGGCCAACTGGCTTTCCACAGAAGACGTAGGCACCTATGCCCTTGCGCTGCGGGTTTCACTTGTGGCCTTGCTCGGAACCTTTGTGTCTGAAATCTTTTTTGCCCCCCGTCATGCGGTGGCCCATGAAAACAACGACCGACGCACGGCGTCTCGACGCTTGGTACGCTCGATTGGGATTTCACTGGCGATGTATGCAATTGCAGTGGTCATTATTCTAACTGGCGTCCAATTCGTCCTTGAACTGGCCAACATCCCCCAAGAAATCGAAGGTCGCCTGCTTTGGATTCTTTTACTGTCACAGCTGTTCGCCGCCGTGCTTGTGCCCGTGGGCAGCTTCCTAACCATGTGCCGTCAAGAAAAGAGCGTGTTGATCTGTTACGCCATAGCGCTGGTGGCCTTTATCGGCCTGATTGCCATTCTTGTTCCGCAATATGGGTTAATGGGCGCGGCCTATGCCAAACTCGTGGCCAGCGCGCTTGCCACCATAGCAGCAGGCGTCGTCGTTCTCAAAGAGCTACGCCGCTTAGGGCAGCAACCGACAAACACTTAAGACATACACTTAAGAAACTTAAGGCGGGTATTCATGCGAACTCTTGAAAGACGATTGTTACCAGAACAAATCATCTAAAGAGTTTTGCAAGACCGCACCCTAGACTCAAACATCCATCTGCAAGTATGAGGAGCCCAGCGTAATGTTGTTTTTGTCTCGCGGCTGTCACTTTTGGCATATAATTCCGCGCGTGTTTTTGGGGGATTGATGGCAGGTATCTGCATCATATCATTTGACTGTGAGGGCCGTTGGGGTCTCGCAGACCAAGCCTATGAGCCGTTGACGCAAATGATCACGGATGAAAATCTGCGCGAAAGCTACGACGATATTTTCGCGTCGCTAACGGCCGCTGATTTGCCCGCGACATTCGCCTGCGTGCAGCTTTTCTTGCGCGATCACAAAGACGTAAGCGACGATGAACTCAATTCTTATGGCGCAACTTTTCCTTACTTAAGGGACGTGCGCGCCGCCCGCGCTGACGATCTTTCGGGCTGGCACGCACCGTGGCTATTGGATGCAATTCCCAAAAATCACGAAATTGGTCTGCATGGCTTTACTCATATCCCGTGGAGTGAATTGTCGCCCGATCAAGCGCGTGCGGAACTTGCCAACACGCCCGCTGAATTTCGGCGCACGTTGATTTACCCACGCAATGACGTGGCACATACGGACCTGCTCGCCGAATACGGCTGCGAAGGCTACCGTGTGGCTTCCAAAAAGCGCAAAGGTGCCGCTAAACTTTTGGCAGAGGCCAATCCTTACTCAGCACCCGCCGAGCCGATCAAGACCGGCGGCAATGTGGTTGAAATTCCGGGCGGCTATTTCATCAATTGGCAACGCGGCGCACGACGCCACATCCCCCAAAGCCTAAGCCGGATGCGGGCGCGCAATTGCTTGCGCGATGCGGCCAAAACCGGGGGTGTCGCCCATTTCTGGATTCATCCCGAAAACATCGCGACGCACCCTAAAACCATGCAAAACTTCCAAGCCATCGTGGATGAGGTCGCCCGCGCGCACAGCGCAGGGGACATCAACGTGATGACCCAGATCGAGTATTGCCGCCATGTGCAAAGCGAGTCTGCTCATGGCTGATTTTGATGTCATCATAATCGGCGGCGGCGGGGCTGGATGTGCCGCGGCACTCGAAGCCTCTGGCGGCGGCGCACGCACGGCGATCCTGACGAACGGCAAGTTTGAACAATCCAAAACCGCCCGCGCCCAAGGTGGCATTCAAGCGGCGTTTGGTCCCGGCGATGACTGGGAACAGCACATGGCAGACACGTTGCGCGCGGGCGAAAATACAGGCCAGCCGGACCTGGCACGTACCCTGACCAAAGGGGCGAAATCTGCGATTAACTGGCTCGTCGATGTGGGCGTGGAATTTGACCGCGCGCCATCCGGCGACTTTCGCTTGCAAACCGCCGGTGGCTTAAGTCACCCGCGCATTCTGTCGTGCGGCGATCAAAGCGGCAATCGCATCATCGGCCCGCTGCACACGCGCGTCGCCACAACGGACATAGAGGTGCTAGAGCACCGCGCGGTTACAAAGATCACACCACAGGACGATGGCTTGGCCCTATCGGTCAAGGACACACAGACCGACGCAAGCCACACCCTAACGACAAAGACCGTAGTAATCGCCAGCGGCGGCGCCCGTTCAAACGCCAGTGCCGACGCGCCTGACACGATAAAATTGGCGGAAAATTCTGGTCTTACCTTAAAAGAAACAGAGCTAACGCAATACCACCCCACAGGGGTTCTAACACCCAAGGCCATGCGCGGTCGCCCAGCGCCCGAAGGGTTGCGCGCCGCAGGTGCGGATCTGCTAGATAAAGACGGCGCTCCCGTGGCCGACCCCTTGCTCACGCGCAAACAGTTGTGCGAAGCGATAAATGCCGCATGCGAAAACGGGCGCGGCATCACAACAGACGATGGGTTAACGGGCGTCGTGCTGAACACCCCCCGCATCGACGCGACTTTGGGGGCGGGCTACACAGCCAAGCACTACGCTTCGTTCTATGACGCGGCCTTAGCGCAAGGCATCGACCTCGCCACAGATACGATCCTCGTGCACCCAATCCCCCATTACAGCCTTGGCGGTATCGTAATTGATACGAACTGCGCCACCAGCATGCCCGGCGTTTTCGCGGCCGGTGAAGCCACATGGGGCGTGCACGGCAATGACCGACTTATGGGCAATTCCCTGCTAGAAATTTTCGTGTTTGGCCGCATCGCCGGGCAATCGGCTGCAGATTTCGCCACGGGCAAAACAACAAAACTAAAGGTAGCCTCAAATGGCGGATGATTATCATTTCGGAAAAGGCGGCCGTCTTGGGGCCGCCGCCGAGGACGCTTTGGTGCAATCGGCCTATCGCCACGATTGCGCAGATGCGGATATTTTGCTGCGCGGCTTGAACGTGGCGGATATGGCCCATGCGGTTGCCCTGCTTGAAGCGGATGTTTTGCCAAGCGACGCGGCCAAGCCGTTGTTCACGGCACTCGCTGCAACCTCGAACCTTAGCGATGATGCGATTACTGTGGATGAACGCTTGGGCGATGTTTACAACTGTCGCGAAGCTTATCTCAAAGGCGAATACGGCGATATTTCCGGCTGGCTTAACGCAGGGCGTGCCCGGCGCGAGGCGGTGAACCTGTCGTTCCTTTTGGCCATGCGCGCCCGCATGTTGACCCTGTCGGCAAAACTGGGACGCTTGGGCCGCGCGATGGAACATCTGGCCCGCGACCATACCGATACCTTGATGCCAGATTTCACCTATCTGCATCACGCCCAGCCCACGGTGTTTGGCCATTACTTGATGACCTTCGCCTTTCCGATCCTGCGCGACTTCGACCGTTTGACCGCTTATTACGAAAAGCTGAACCAATCGCCCGCTGGCTCTGCCAGTGTGAACGGCTCCGGCCTTGGCCTTGATCGGGCCCGCCTGTCTGATCTGATGGGCTTTGCCAAGCCTGTCACCCACACGCGAGATGCTATGTGGCAAGTGGATGTGCCTATTGAGGGCATGACCGCCCTTGTCACCATGATGACCAACCTATCGCGGCTGTGCGAAGAACTGCAGGTTTGGAACACGGGCGAGTTTGGCGTGTTGGACCTGCCCGACAGCCTGTGTCGCGCCAGCGTGATCATGCCTCAGAAAAAGAACCCCTATCCGCTGACCTATATTCGCGGATTGACGGGCGATTTGCTGGGCAAAGTGGCAAGCTTTGCGTCATTTGGCAAAATTGCCTCCGGCAACCCGGACAGCCGCACGTTTATCTATGGCGCCCTACCGCGCGCGATGGACCGCTGCGCCGAAGCGCTCGATTTGCTGTCAGCCGTTCTTGAAGGGCTGGAACTGAATAAAGAGCTGCTGGCCAAACGCGCAAATGGTGGCTTTCTTTATGCCACCGATCTGGCCGAAGCGCTGATGCTAAAGCACGCGCTTGATTATCGCACCGCCCATAAAATCGTCGGGGCATACGTGAAACGGCGCCACGAAGCTGGCGAAGCCGCGGGCGATAAACTCGCAGATATCAACGCCGCCTTTAGCGATGTAACGGGCAAAGGCGCCGATATCGACGCCGCTTGGTTTGAAAAAACCACGGCAGCGCGCACCATTGTTGAAACCCGCACCGGGTTGGGCGGCGCGGCGCCAGAGGCGCTGAACGCAGCGATTGACGAATTTTCGCGCGGCCTATCCGCAGCAGAGGCCAACTGGTCAGAAAAATCTAAGTTATCAGAGCTGACAGAGCTCAAATCCATTGTGCATAAAATATGCGGAGAGGTGCCAAATGTTTGAATATATTGATTTGCCAGACCGGAGTGCCAAGCCTCGCGAAAGCGGTTTGACCATGATCCTTGATAAGGGTCTTTCCATGCAAGCCGCCGCCGATTTGGTTGAAGTCGGCGCAGACTACATCGACTATGTAAAGCTCGGCTGGGCCACCAGCATCGTTGTGCCAAACCTAAAAGAAAAGGTCGCGCTTTATCAAAATGCGGGCATTCCCGTTTGTGCAGGCGGCACTTTGTTTGAGCTGTGCCACTTGCAAGGCAAGCTGGATGAATACGAAAAGACGCTAACGGATGTTGGGTTTCAAATGCTCGAAATCTCGGATGGCACCATCACCATGGAGCATGACGACAAGCTGAACTGCGTGCGCCGTTTTGCCAAAAACTTCCGCGTGCTTTCCGAATTTGGTTCCAAAGACAGCCAATACATCATGGCCCCGCGCATGTGGGTTGAAGGCATGAGCGCAGAACTTGATGCGGGCGCGTGGAAAGTGATCGCCGAGGGACGCGAAAGCGGCACTTCTGGCCTATACCGTCAATCCGAAGAAATCCGCTCCGGCCTTGTGGACGAAATCGTCATGGATATCCCACATGAGAACATCATCTGGGAAGCCCCGCAAAAAGAGCAGCAAGTGTTCTTGGTGGAACGCTTTGGCACCAACGTGAACCTGGGCAACATCGCGCCACAAGACTCGATTTCGCTGGAAACAATCCGTCTTGGCTTGCGCGGCGATACGCTTTTGACGTTGCACGAAAAGTAGGGGCAGGTTCGGTGGCCAAATACGAAACCGTTGCTGTCGTTATGGACGGCTCGATCAACGGCCTTGGCGTCGTGCGCAGCCTTGGGCGCGACCCCCAGATCCATGTGGTTCTGGTGGGCGAGCCCAATTGCGCCGCCAGCGCGTCGCGCTATGTAGATGACTTCAAACCCGCGCGCAGTAACGACGAAAAG
>CAZBBZ010000086.1:0-3857 GCA_964489925.1 uncultured Rhodobacterales bacterium | reverse complement strand
TGCGGCGCTTGAAGCGGTAAACGCCGCCCATCCCCAAGCGATCGTCTTTCCCTGTGCCGATAAAAACTACGCGTTTTTGATCGACCATAAATCCAAACTACCCAACTTCGTTATTCCTTGGCCCGATGACGGTCGCCAATTGATGCGCAAAGACGTGCAACTGGGCGTGTGCGAAACCGCAGGCATCACCTATCCGCGCAGCATTTCCGTCCATAACGTGGATGACTTTAACGCCAATAAGCCAGACGATCTGCAAGCGCCCTATATGCTTAAGCCTGATAGCGCCGAAGATTTCCAAAAAGACAATGGCACCTTGATTTTCAAGGTCGAACAAGCAGCTTCGGACGATGAAGCCCGCGCGCTGGTTTCCAAAGGGGCGCATGCCGCCTCGACCATCCTTGTGTCGGAATACATTCCCGGCGGCGAAGAAAACCTCGTGACTTATGGCGGCTATGCTTATCAGGGCAAGGTTTTGGCCGCCTATACGGGCTATAAATTGCACCACACCCCGCGCACACGGGTGGCCGCGATCACCTGCGGGTTGGATATTCCAGATGCAGCCGAACCCGGCGATGCAGCCGTGGCCGCCTTTAACTACACCGGGCTGTTCCAAGTGGAATTCAAACGCCACGCGGATAACGGCAAGCTCTATTACATCGAGTTTAACCCCCGCAATTGGCTATGGGGCTATCTGGCAACCGCCGAAGGCAACAACCTGCCGCTTGCGAAGTTCTATTCCGAAGCCGGGATGCCGGAAAAAATCACGCCACCGCCCGCGCGCGATCCGAACAAAATGTTCTATTACGTTTGGGAATTCGGCACGCTGGCAAACATGTGGAAATATAAGACGATAAAACCACTGCGCGATCTGATCGGCATCATGGTGTCCCGCAAAAAACGCGCGGTCTTTGCGCTCACCGAATGGGGCGATTTGAAACCGCTTTGGGGCTTTGTACGTCAAAGCCTGTCAAAGAAATCTTCTTCACGATAAGGTTGCGTCAACAAAAACTGGTCTCAATTGGGTCAAGATCACAGGTTTAACACCAAAAGACTGGTAAAAGAGTTCAAGACGTCATGGCTAAGGCAAAGAAAAACAAAAACAAGTCAAGCATCCCGCTGTATGATCGCGGGGTCTTGTTCTTTGTGTTTATCGTGGCCTTCCTTCCGCTGCCCACGCAAAGCTCGATCGGCTTTTTGACACCTGCGGCGGCGGCTGTTCTTACCGGCTGGCTGTTGATGTTTTCGTTCAAGCGCCGCTTCAACTGGACGCCCACCGCACGCTTTGCAATTGTTTGTTTTATCTTGATAATTCTGACGGATGCGGCGTCCTACCTGTACCACGGAAACCCGCGAGATTTCCCCTATATCATTTCGTCGTCTTTGCTGTTGGTGATCTTTATCGCCGTCTGCCGCACCAAGGCAGATACGATATACATGATCCCAAAAATGATCTTTAACAGCGCGGTGATCGTTGGCTTGTTGACCATGGCATCGGGTTTCCGCTTTATCACTTTCGGCCACGAAACCCTTCAGGGACGTGCCTATTTTGGCGCCCGCCTGCCGTTTCGCAAATCCACCGGCCTGCCCATGAGCGACGGCGAATTCGGCATCCTAATGATTCCCGCTGTGATTTTCGGCATCATGTTGATGGCCCGAAAAGCGCCAAGCTTTGGCATCAAATACCCCGTTGCAAAGACCATGATTATCATGATGGCGATCATCATCTGTCAGTCTCGCTCGGGCTATATGGCATTGATCTTTGCCATGTGTGCCGCCTTCATCCTCTATTACAGCAAATACTACCGCTTCTTTGCTTATGTGTTTGGTACCTGCGTGTTCATCTACCTGAATTTCGCGGGCGTTATTTCTTGGATCATCACCGGATTTATCTCGACCGGGGTGCTGGCTTCGAATGCAGAAAACCGCGGCAACAGCTTTATCTATGCGCTGAATGTCGGCAGCGAGAACCCCTTCTTTGGGGTCGGGCACGCTTCGGCGATCTTTGTGCGCAAAGGCGGGCAAGTGGTGATCCACAACCACTTCTTCGAACAATTTACCGCCAATGGTGTCATCGCCTTTATTGCCTCCACCGCTTTGGTCTTTGGGCTGATCGGGCGCGCGTTCTGGCGCGCGATGTATCGCCGCTCACCGGACCCGGAACTGCGCTTTATGCAAGCTTGGTGTACCGCCGCGCTGATTGGCATGGCCACAGAAATGGCGCTCTATCGCGGGGCCTATACGGAATACCTGCCGATCTTTATTGGCGTGTTTTGTCTTCTTGAATTCCGCATGCGCCGCAAAGCCGCTTCTGCGAAGCTACCGCCGCGTGTTTTTGTCGATAATACAAAGATGGTTAAAGCCTAATGTTAGATACGCGCCGCCTGATTGAATATTCCAAATCCTATGGCATTCACTTGCCACTGGAACAGCTAAAGAGCTTGCGTAAACACAATCGCAGCCTGCAACTGCACCCGGAAAACCTGAAAACGAAATCGATTTTCATCCATGTGCCAAAAACCGCAGGTTTTGCTGTGGCCCAAACGCTGTATGGCCGCGACCCTTGGCATTTTTCCTTCGATCAATATGCCGAGCTTGTTGCGGCCCAAGGACTGTCGCTGGATGACTTTTATGTCTTTACCGTCGTGCGCCATCCGGTTGATCGTCTGAATTCCATGTACCAATACCTTCGCCGCCGCCCGCGAGTGCACCGCGCGATGGTGCCGCTGAAACTGGCAAGCGACAT
This sequence comes from uncultured Rhodobacterales bacterium, assembly GCA_964489925.1. Taxonomy (GTDB): domain Bacteria; phylum Pseudomonadota; class Alphaproteobacteria; order Rhodobacterales; family Rhodobacteraceae; genus CAYLLD01. The sequence goes on along the minus strand of CAZBBZ010000086.1, from coordinate 1,114 downwards.
CGTTGAGTTCGCCGAAATGTTTCAGGCCATTTCCAACAAACCACGCGCGGCGCGCCCTCATCCGTTCTACACCAGTCAGATGGAATTTTGCGGCGGGCAGGCCGGGCTGAAGCAAATGAATTATGTCGGCCGTACAGAATCGCTTAACCAAGAGTTCCCGGAAGTTTCTAAATCAATTCTTGGTGAAGAAACCCCGCTTTTACGCATGAACGAAACAAAGAACAAAGTCGCGCTAACCCCCGCCGAACGCGACAAATTGGCCCAAATCATGCGCGAAGAGATCGAATTTCTGCAATATTAGACCTATTTTGGGGCAAACCTAGCTGTTTTGAATCTATCTCAAAGCGCTGCAAAACGGGTCTAGTGAATTGACATTCAAGAATGCCTTTGTCAAAAGAGACGCCGTGAACGTTAAAAATAACGGTGCAGCGTAAACAAGCATCGGCACACTGGGGTTACAATCTAGCAGTTTTTTTGGGGTTTTAGGCCACAACCATTCTTTGTGTGAGCCTAATCATTTGCGGATTTGGGGGCAAAACCGTGGCTATAACGACTTTTAATCTGGACGGAACATCGTCCGGCTCTAACACGCTTAGCTTAAGCAGCGACGGCCTTACGCTTGACATCACAGCCGATCTTATGACGGCTGCGGATGGGGGCACGTTAGAATTTAACGACACCGGCTTGGGCGCGTTTGCCTTGTTGGGTGACACTGGCACGAGCATAGAGCAAGACGGCACCGGCACTGGTTTGCTGGCCGACGGCTCTGACGAGTTCGACGCCATTGACGGCTTGGGCGACAAAGAAGTCGCGATCCTGTCTTTCTCACAGAATGTTACAATCATTTCTGCTGAAATCATCGCATTGCCTAACTCGATTGTGGCAAACCCCGCCAACCAGTCTTATCGCTTTTTGACAGACACAAATGGCGACGGCACGCTTGATACGATTTCAAGCAACACTGTTTATAGTGGCAACCCTGAAGAAACATTCACAGGTATCACGGACGTCACCACCTTTGGCCTTGGCGCACAAAGCGTTGGCGACAGTTTCCGCATCGCATCGATCACGGTTGAATTTACGCCAGCGACCACTGCGAGCGACTTTACACTTG
>CAZBBZ010000085.1:0-9502 GCA_964489925.1 uncultured Rhodobacterales bacterium | reverse complement strand
GCGCTGGAAGTCGCCGCGCCGGATGCGATTGTGATGCACCCCGGTCCGATGAACCGTGGGGTGGAAATTGACGGGGTTCTGGCCGACGACATCAACCGCTCGGTCATTCAAGAACAGGTCGAGATGGGTGTGGCGGTGCGCATGGCGGTGCTGGAACTCTTGGCACGCAACCTTGGGAAAAAGGGCGCATGAGCCGCCGGGTTGGATATGGTGACGATTATAGCGGGCAACAGACCCAGCGTGCATCGAAATCCGCGCAAGGCTCGCCTTGGGATGCTTATCTAACTCGCGACGAACGAATTTTGTGGGAAGGCCAGCCGGAGCCGGATGTGCAACTGCCAAGAAAAAGCTGGTTAGAGCGTATTCACGGGCTGTTTTTTCTTGGCTTTTCGATCATTTGGATGATTGGTGCATCGGATGGAAGCGGGTTCTTTGCTCTTTTCGGTCTGCCATTTCTGGCTATCGGGCTTTACTTTGTGTTTGGCGAGCAGCTTTTCAAAAAACGCGCGTTGCAACGCACGGTTTATGCGGTGTCGACCAAGAACTGCTTTATCGCCACCAGCAATCAGGGTCGCAAGTTGAAGACCTATCCAATCACCCGCAGCATGACGGTCGAGTTGATCGACAACGAGCCACCGTCTGTGATTTTTGCCGATGAAGACAGCAATTTTACCGTAAACAACCGGCGGCAACGGCAGCAGGTTGGTTTCATTGGGATTGCGGACGGGCGCAAAGTTTTTCGGCTTATTCGAGAAGTACAGGAACAACAACAATGACCGCTTTGACGCTTATCAACGCGCGCATCATCGACCCGGAAGCCGAGGCTGAATTCTTGGGTCATGTGGTGATTGAGGACGGGCTGATTGTAGCTGTGGGTGAAGGCGATCCGGCGCAAACGCAAGGCGAGGTTGTTGATTGCGGCGGCAAGTGTTTGTCGCCCGGTTTGATTGATCTGGGCGTCAAAGTTTCCGAACCCGGTGAGCGGCAGAAAGAAAGTTTTCGCACCGCAGGTCTGGCGGCAGCAGCAGGGGGTGTGACCACGATTGTCACGCGCCCAGACACCCAGCCCCCGATTGATACGCCCGAAATCCTAGAGTTCGTGCATCGACGCGCGATTGAAGACGCGCCCGTACGGGTGCATCCGATTGCTTGCCTGACCAAAGGGCGCGAGGGGCGGGAATTATCCGAAATTGCGTTTCTAAGCGATGCAGGCGCGATTGCGTTTTCTGATGCGGATCGCCCGATTAGTGATCCCAAGACCTTTGGCCGCGTGGCTGCTTATGCGGCTGGGCTGGATGCGTTGATGATTGCCCATGCGCAAGACCCCGTGCTGTCGGATGGGGCGGCAGCGACCTCTGGCGCATATGCCACGAAACTCGGCCTGCCTGCGGTTTCTCCCAAGGCGGAGCGTATTCAGATTGACCGGGATGCCACCCTGATCGAAGGTTTGGGACTGCGCTATCATATCGATCAAGTCTCGACCGCCACAGGGGTCGAAGCGGTGCAAAGCGCGCGGGCCCGGGGCATCAAAATGAGTTGCGGCGTGTCGATCCATCACCTGACCCTGAACGAATTTGACGTGGGCGATTATCGCACGTTCTTTAAGGTCAAACCGCCCTTGCGCGCAGAAACGGACCGGATGGCCGTGGTTGGCGCGATTGCGGATGGGGCGGTGGATGTGATCTGCTCGATGCACACCCCCCAAGACGAAGAAAGCAAACGCTTGCCGTTTGAATATGCAGCCAGCGGTGCCGTGGGCTTGGAAACGCTACTGCCTGCGGCGTTGCAGCTTTATCATTCAGGCGATGTGCCCCTGCCCCGTTTGATCCGCGCGATGACGTTAAACCCGGCCAAAATCCTGCACCTAGATCAAGGGCGGATGGCTGTGGGCGCGCCGGGAGATTTGATCTTGTTTGATCCGGACCTGCCGTTCATTTTGGATCGCGCGAAGCTGCGGTCTAAGTCAAAGAACACGCCGTTTGATATGCGCCGGATGCAGGGTCGCGTGTTGCGCACGATCAAGGGCGGTAAGACAATTTTTGGGGCTGACAAGGCATGAATATCACGCTGCTAATGGTTTTTATTCTGGCCTATCTTGCCGGGGCGATCCCCTTTGGGCTGTTGATCACGCGCTCTATGAACCTTGGGGATTTGCGCAATATCGGGTCCGGCAACATCGGGGCGACCAATGTTTTGCGCACCGGCAACAAGGGCGCGGCGGCGCTGACTTTGCTTGGCGATATGGGCAAAGGCTTTTTGGCCGTGACCATCGCTTGGGGCTTGTTTGGTGAAGCGGCCGGCCTGATCGCTGCCATTGGCGCTTTTATCGGCCATCTGTTTCCGGTTTGGCTTGGGTTTAACGGGGGCAAAGGGGTCGCGACATTTTTGGGCGTATGCTTAGGGCTTAGCCTGCCTGCGGGATTGCTGTGCTGCGGCACTTGGCTCTTGGCGGCCTTCGCGCTGCGCATTTCATCCGCCGCCGCCCTAGCCGCATCCGCCCTTGGCGTGGTTTGGATGTGGGGCTTTGCCGGAATGGTGCCTGCGATTATCGTGCTGGGCTTGGCCGCCTTGGTCTGGTTGCGTCACCGCGAAAACATCGCACGATTGATGACGGGCACCGAGCCCAAGATCGGGCAAGGCAAATAGCGCCAGATGCGCGCGGCGCAACATACGTTCAAGCGCTATCTGCCCCCCACAAATTGACGGCTTTCGCTGATCGCGCGCAAATAGAATAGACAGTTTCAAATTTGATCCTATTTAAGTTAATTGAACGTATCGTTTGAACGTGTTTGGGGCCGACTGGTGAGCAAGACATTGAAAATGACGCTCTTTTGCGTTTGGGCAATTGCGCTTGCGGGAATCGCGTTTTTCGTTTTTTCCATGAAAGCTGACGGCACCCAGAAATATACCGCACGGCTTGCGGATGGGGCTTCGGTCAATGTGAATGCCGAGGAACTCTCGGCCATTCCCCACCGGGTCATTCCAGAAATGTTGGCGACGATCTATCTTGCCTTTGGAGAAACCGACGAGGCGGCGATTTACGATCAATTGGCGCTGGTGTCAGCGGATCAGGCGCTTGAAACGCTCTATTTAGAACGAGTTGGCGCAATGGTGGGCGGTGGTCTGGATGAAGCGGATCAGACTTTGCACGAAATGGAATTGATCGGTCTTGAATCCCGTCGATCCGGTGACACCCTAAGCATGAACGTGAAATGGCGCGCGCTTGGCACCGTGGGGCATGCGACGCATTTGCATGTGCGGGGCAATACCTATTCGGCGAACCTGACGGTTGAACCTGCGGGCGGGATTTGGCGGATGACGGGCTTTGATCTAACGGATGTGGATCGCACCGACGCCGGAACGCAGGTGGCGGCCGAATGATCCAAGTGTCTGATCTGTCGTTTTCCTATCCAGGCAGCGATTTCCAGCTGACGATCCCGTCCTTGCGCCTTGAGGCCGGAGAAAAGGTCGCAGTGGTTGGGCCAAGTGGCACTGGCAAGACGACGCTGTTGAATTTGATCGCGGGCATTTGCGTGCCGGATCAGGGCCGCGTGCATCTGGGGGAGGACGAGATATCGTCCCTCAGCGATGCGGGGCGGCGCGCGTTGCGGGCCCAGCGCATTGGCTTTGTTTTTCAGGATTTCGCGCTGCTGGATTATTTGACTGCGCAACAAAACATTCTCTACCCCTACCGGATCACGTCCGGCACCACGCTGGATGATGCAGCGCGGGCGCGCGCGGTGAGTTTGGCCACGTCATGTGGACTTGGGGAAAAACTGAACCGTCGCCCCGGCGCGCTAAGCCAAGGGGAACAGCAACGGGTGGCTTTGTGTCGTGCGCTGGTGATGCAGCCAAAGCTGATCTTGGCGGATGAGGCGACGGGCAATTTGGACCCGGAAAACAAATCCGCGATCCTTGATTTGCTGTTTGAACGCACCGAAGAACAAGGAGCGGCGTTACTGGCGGTCACTCATGATCACGACCTGCTGCCCCGGTTTGATCGGGTCATTGATTTTGCGCAATTCCGCCAAAGCGCAGGTGCCAAATGAACGCTCTGTCGCTTGCTTTTGCTTATCTGCGCTACAACTGGATCCGCTCTTTGGTTCTGGTGCTTGTGGCAGCGCTGATCCTTGCGGTGCCGATCGTTAGTCAGGTTTTGCTGAACGGGTCGCGCACGGCACTGACGGACCGGGCAGAGGCCACGCCGCTGATCCTTGGGAGCCGCGGCAGTCAGCTGGATTTGGTGATGAACGCGCTTTATTTTTCCAAAGACCGCGCCGAGCCGATCACCATGGCGGTTACAGATACTTTGTGGGACGCGGACCTTGGGGTGCCGATCCCGATGAACACGGCTTTTGAAACCAACGGCGCGCGCATCGTTGGAACCAGTTTGGATTACTTTGATTTTCGCAACCTTGACGTGGCGCAAGGGCGCGGCATTGCGGTTTTGGGCGAAGCCTTATTGGGTGCAGAGGTCGCGGAACGCTTGGGGCTTGGCCCCGGTGATACGGTGGTTTCATCCCCTGAAAACCTGTTCGATCTGGACGGGGTTTATCCGTTGGAGCTGAACATTGTTGGCGTACTTGGTGCGACCGGAACGCCGGATGATGAAGCGGTGTTTGTGGACATCAAAACCTCATGGGTGATTTCGGGCATCGGGCATGGCCATGAAGGGGTTTTGAGCAATGACGCGACAGATGGGGACATTGTTGCAGCGGCCAGTATCCTTGAGTTCAACCGGATCACCCCTGAAAACATTGATGGCTTTCATTTTCACGGCGATCCGGCAAGTTTTCCGGTCTCGGCAGTTCTGTTCGTGCCCCATGATGAGCGTGCGGGCACGATTGCCCGCGGGCGCTATTTGGACCCAGAAAACCCGGTGCAGATGATCGTGCCAAAAGTCGTGGTTGGCGATTTGGTGGATCGCATTTTTCGCATCAAAACCCTGCTGGATGCGGTGTCGCTCATCATTGGAACCGCCGCACTTGCAGCAATTGGGTTGGCGATTTTCCTATCCTACCGCCTGCGCGCGCGCGAAATGAAAACCGCGTTCAAACTTGGCGCGCGGCGGGGTATGATTTTCCAACTATTGGCATCCGAAACGCTGATCTTGCTGGGTCTTGCCGGGCTGATCGCCTTTGGTATTATTCTCACTGTACAAACGCGCGGCGATCAAATCGTCGCTTGGCTTCTGGCCACGTAAATAAAGCTCAAACGGAGACTAAGGATGAAAAAGACATTTGCGACCGTGCTGGCACTTGCCGCACTTTCAGGCCCGGCCGCGCTTGCCCATTACGGAATGATTATTCCGTCTGACAATATGGTAAGCCAGCAAGACGGGCGTTCTGTTGGGCTGACCCTGTCGTTTTCGCATCCCTTTGAAACCGAAGGCATGATCTTGGACACCCCGGTGTCATTTAATGTGACCCATGAGGGTCAAACCAGCGATCTGTTGGGCGATCTGAATAGCGCGACCGTGATGGATAAACCGGGCTTCACGCTTGATTACCCGCTGACGCGTCCGGGCACTTATGTCTTTTCGATGGAACCCCAGCCCTATTGGGAACCTGCCGAGGATGCGTTCATCATCCATTACACCAAGACATATGTCAGCGCTTTTGACGATGATGAAGGTTGGGATGCGGAACTTGGGTTGCGCACGGAAATTGTGCCTTTGTCCAAGCCGTTTGGCCTGTGGGCTGGCAATGTGTTTCAGGGCGTTGTGAAGCTTGACGGCGCGCCTGTGCCGGGGGCGGAAATTGAGGTTGAGTTTTACAACCAAGACCTAAGCGCCACGGTGCCGTCTGATCTGATGATTACCCAAACCATCAAGGCGGATGAAAACGGTGTGTTCACTTATGCTGCGCCATCAAGCGGTTGGTGGGGGTTTGCGGCCCTCAATACGGCGGATGAAACCATGCCCTTTGATGGGGTGGAAAAGGCGGTTGAATTGGGGGCTGTGATTTGGGTCCACTTTGAAACATGGACCGGGAAATGAGGGCGCTTCTGATCGCGCTTTTGATGATGGGATGGGCGAGCGTGAGTTTCGCCCATCAACTGAATGTATTCGCTTATGTAAAAGACGACACGGTGATTGTTGAAGCCAAGTTTTCCACCGGGAAAATCCCCGTGTCTGGCGAGGTGCGGGTGCATGACGCTGAAAATGAACTGCTGGTGACCTTGCGCTTGCAAAAAGATGGCTCTGTTTGGTTTCCCCTTGATCTGGAGGTGGCTCAGGGAGGGCTTTTGATCGAGGTTGAAACCGGTGAGGGGCATGACAATTACTGGATTTTGACCCCGGACGATATTGCGCGCGGCATGGCTGCGGATGAGGGTGGCGATCAGGATGGCGCGGATGATACCGAGATGACGCCAGAGGTGGAAAACAACTGATGACTAATCCAAACCGCACCAAACTAAAGCGTCGTGCGCTGATGTCGCTTTTGGCAGCTTTTGCTGTTGCGCCTTTGGCCGTCCCTGCATTCGCACAAGACCGCCCCAGCGTGGCAGCGGTCAATTATCCGCTCGCCTATTTCGCCCAAGATTTGGTGGGGGATCGCGCGGATGTGGTTTTCCCAATTCCACAGGGCAGCGATCCGTCGTTTTGGCGGCCGGGCATTGCGGATATTTCGGCCATGCAGGGCGCGGATTTGATTGCGCTGAATGGAGCTGGGTTTGCCAATTGGATCACGAAAGTGTCCCTGCCCCGGTCGCGAATTTTGGACACGTCCAAAGGCTTTGCCGATCAATATATCAAGACCGAAACGATCACTCATTCCCACGGCGAAGATGGGGCCCATTCTCATACCGGAACGGCGACTTATACCTGGTTGGATTTCGCGCTTGCCAGCCGTCAGGCCGAGGCTTTGGCCACAGGTCTCATGCGCAAAATGCCGGGCGAAAAAGACGCGATTGCACAAAACTTGGAGGCGCTGAAAGCAGAGCTCGCCACACTTGATCTTTCAGCGCAAGAGATTGCGGGACTTGCAAACGGGCGCAAGGCGATCACGTCGCATCCGCGCTATCAGTATTTCGGACGCGCCTATGGCTTGGACGTGTCCGCGATGGAATGGGATGCCAATGAAGCAGTGACGCAGACCCAATGGGATGCGCTTGCAGCTAAGGTTGCCGACACAGGCGCGACGCTGTTTTTTTGGGAAGCCGCCCCTGCGCCAGAAGCGCGAGAGCGGATCAAGGCTATGGGGCTCCGGGATGTGGTATTCGCGCCCTTGGCCAATGCCCCGGCAACCGGTGATTTCCTTAGTGAAATGACGGCGGCAGTCGCGCGGATCAAGCTGGCGCTGGCGGAATAAGCGCTTAGTAAGAATACGCCTCATAAATCTTGGACAGATCCTCGCCCCAGTCATTTTGATAGCGTGCAAGTAGCTCTTGGGCCGGGCTTTCGCCCCGTTGCACGATTTCATGCAAGGCGTTCAAGAAATGGGTTTCATCCGGGACAAGCCCGCCAGTTCCCGCCTTGGCGCGGGCTTCTAGGCCACCTTGGGCAATGGCCAGAACCTCTGCCGAAAGCGAGCGCAGGCTTTTGCCCGCCACCCGCGCGCCTAAACCTTCTTGGGCCGCGTCACGGCGGAATGTTTCGCGAGTTTCGGCATCCCAGTCTTTGCAAATATCCCAAGCCGCATCGAGCGCGGTTTGATCGTAAAGCAGACCAACCCAAAGAGCGGGCAGCGCGCAAAGGCTGCGCCACGGTCCCCCATCGGCCCCGCGCATTTCCATGAACTGCTTGATGCGCGCTTCGGGGAAGATTGTGGTTAGGTGATCGGCCCAATCGGACAGGGTCGGCACCTCGCCGGGCAAAGCGGGCAATTCGCCTTTCAAAAAGTCGCGAAAACTTTGGCCCAAAGCGTCGATATATTGCCCGTCGCGATAGACAAAATACATCGGCACATCGAGCGCGTAATCCACGTAAGCTTCAAAGCCCATGCCGCTTTCAAAGACAAACGGCAGCGTGCCTGTGCGGTCATCATCAAGGGTTTGCCAAATGCGCGAGCGATAGGACTGATAGCCGTTGGGCTTACCGTCAAAAAACGGCGAGTTCGCAAATAGCGCTGTTGCAACTGGTTGCAGGGCCAGAGCGACGCGGAATTTTTGAACCATATCCGCCTCGGATGCGAAATCGAGGTTCACTTGCACGGTGCAAGTCCGGTACATCATTTGCGTGCCCGTGGTCCCAACGCGGCCCATGTAATCGGTCATCAGACGGTAACGGCCTTTGGGCATCATCGGCATTTGCTCGTGGGACCATTCGGGCGCTGCCCCAAGGCCGATAAAGCCCGCACCGATTTCATCGGCGATTTCCTTGACCTCTGCGAGATGGATGTTCACCTCGTCACAAGTCTGGTGGATCGTTTCAAGGGGCGCGCCGGAGAGTTCCAACTGGCCGCCGGGCTCTAGGCTGACATTGGCGCCGTCTTTTTGCAGGCCGATGATATTTCCGGCTTCTTCAACGGGCGCCCAACCAAAGCGATCGCGCAGGCCTGTGAGCATGGCATGAATAGAGCGCGGGCCGTCATAAGGAAGCGGGCTTTTGGTTTCTAAGCAATAGCCGAATTTTTCGTGCTCGGTGCCAATGCGCCAATCAGACTTGGGCTTGCAGCCGTCCTCAAGATATTTGGCGAGATCATCAAAGCTCTCGATTGGGCCACCGCCCTGCTGTGGGATCGACATAGTTTGCGCGCCTTCTGTGCCCAGTTGAAGGTAGAGAGTTAATGATGCCTGCGCGGAGTGGCAAGTCAGGAAGATGTGAGGCGGTGATTTTCCTTTGGTCAACTGCGAGTGTGTTGACCGCATAAGATATACCGGAGCTGGGTCCGGGCTAAGGCGTGCCTATGGCGCCCGTTCAAATATCGTTTGTAAAAGCCCTTGGCGGGTGGCCAAGGCGCTGTGTAGCCGTGCGAGCGTCACGCCTTGTAATTGTGCAAAGAGATCAAGCAATCCATCGGCTTTTGGCGCATCAAAGGGAATGTCGAGCCGCGCACCGTCTTGCCCGTGCAAAATCCATTTGCCGTTATAGACATCAAGCCGGGTGAGATTTCCCAAATCGACAAAGCCGCCTGTGTCGGGGCCGAAATAGCCGATGCGATGTTCGTCAATCAGCACCACCCCTTGCGCAGAGCCATCCGAGCCAAGACGTGCGCGCACCACCCCGTGATATAGATTGACCGCGCAAAAGAACGCGGCAAGGCCCGCGATAATCATCCAGAAGGGGGAACCGATGTTGCGCAAAAGGATGTAAAGGCAGAGCAGTAGCCCCAGCCCAAAAATGATCGCTTCGCTCCAGCGGCTTAAGAGCGCGGTGGCTTCGGGGCGCAGGAATTTCATGTCCAGTCGCCCATTTGGGATTGCCACAGCGCAAGGGCAGCAATGGCGGCGGTTTCGGCACGCAAGATGCGGGGGCCAAGCGAGATGGGTTTGGCTTGGGGCATGGCTTCGATTTTTGTGATTTCATCCGGGGCAAAGCCGCCTTCTGGACCGATCAGGA
>CAZBBZ010000084.1:8798-9558 GCA_964489925.1 uncultured Rhodobacterales bacterium | reverse complement strand
TGGTGGCTTGTGGGGCTTTTACCAACATGGTGCTTCGCCGTCCGCTTGCGTTCAAGGTTTTGGCACGCACCATCACCTTATTGCGCCTAAGTGACGGGGAAGCCGCGCGGCTGCGCGATATGCCGTCGATTATTTACCGTGTGTCAGATGGCTCTGACCCTTATGTTTTGCCGCCCATTCGCTACCCCGACGGGCATATGTATCTGAAAATCGGCGGGGAGCCTGAAGATGTGATTTTACACAATGAAGACGATGCAAAGGCTTGGTTTCGCACAACAGGCGACCCAGATGTTGGCGCTTATCAGATCGAGCGCATGAAAACGCTGGTGCCGGGCCTAAACTTTGAGGCGGCCCATATCCAAGCTTGTGCGGTGACCTATACGACAACTGGGCTTCCCTACATCGGTGCGATTGATGAGCGGAGTTTTGTTGCGGCTGGCGGCTGCGGGGCGGCAGCGAAGTCTTGTGACGAAATCGGCCGTATTGCCGCTAACGCTTTGTTGGGGCAGGCAGATCCGCGATTTGATGTGGTTTTTGAGGGAGAACGAACATGAGAATTTTGATCACAGGCGGTCTAGGCTTTGTGGGACGCAAACTGGCGATTGCGCTTGATCAAGCTGGTCAACTGCGAGGGCAACCGATTAGCGAGATTGTGTTGGCCGACGTGGTGCCGGGCGCACTGAGCGGGACGAATGTGCCGATCAACTCGATTGCTTTGGATGTGTCATGATTTATCGATCAATAGTGAGGATGTTATTTT
>CAZBBZ010000084.1:0-8788 GCA_964489925.1 uncultured Rhodobacterales bacterium | reverse complement strand
GATTGCTTTGGATGTGTCAAATGCGGACGCGGTCATGGGGACATTTCGGCCGGGTTTTGATGTGATTTATCACTTGGCGGCGATTGTTTCGGGGGCGGCGGAAGCAGATTTTGACCTGGGCCTGAATATCAATCTCAACGGCACGTTGAACTTGTTGCAAGCCGCCCGTGCGCAAGGGGATTGTCCGGTCTTTATCTATGCGTCGTCTTGTGCGGTTCATGGGGGCAACGAGCCTGACCCGGTTCCAATGAATGTAGAGTTGAACCCGCAAACATCTTACGGCACGCAGAAAGTCATTGGGGAGCTGTTGCTAAACGATATGTCGCGCAAAGGCTTTATTGATGGCGTGGGTCTGCGACTTCCAACGGTGACCGTGCGGCCGGGCAAGCCGAATGCGGCGGCATCTTCTTTTATGTCCTCGATTTTCCGCGAACCTTTGCAGGGTAAGACTGCGAATTGCCCGGTGTCAAAGGACTACATGGTCTGGCATACGGCACCGCGAACACTGACTGAAAACTTAGTTCATGCGGCTGAAATTGGCGGTAAAACAATGGGTTACAATCGAAACATCAACCTATCTGGGCGCTCTGATACGATTGGTGAAATGATTGAGGCAATGATCAAAGTTGCAGGGCCTAAACCCGCTACCCGCATTACTTGGAATAGTGATCCTGCGATTGAAGCGATCTGTGCAGGTTGGCGTGGCGCCGTGGCGCAAGATGCGGCTGAGGCACTGGGGTATAGAAAGGACCAATCGTTTAGCGATAGCATCAATTGGTTTCTAACTGACGACATTGAAAAATAGATCACAAAATTCGACGTTCGGTTTGCAAGTGTTCCCAGTATAGGGTTAACATACAGCCGAATTGTGAAAACAACGTGCTTACTTTTCAACTAGTCGCGTTGAGACCATATTTTTTTACGGGAAATTGCTTGTGTCTGGATCGCTTGAAAAAGCCGATGATCTAATCTTGCGCGTGTATGACGCGGCCTTGGAACCAGAGATGTGGACCGAGGTGTTGGACCAAGTCGCGCGTTACTGCAACGCGCGTGGGGCATTTGTTATGGAAATTACCGGGCAGGGCGCGGATCGCGAGCTGACCGCCAGCCATATTTCCACAGTTTACACCATGGAAGTGATCCAGTCGTACTTGTCGGTGTTTGCCAAGGACGAATTGGAAGATCAGGACTTTTTTGCGGCCCGCTCTAAGATGGCGGATCAAATCGAGTTGGTCCCGGATACAGAACTGGTGGAAGCCGCCGGGGGTGAAAAGTATTTCCAGCGTCCTCATATGGTCGGTCAGGTTAAGTTTGGCATGAAGCATCGCGGGGGAGCGCTGCTGAACAAAGATGACTATTTCCGTGATCGGCTTGGCATTACCTATAGCGTTGATCATGGTCCCATCACGGCCGAAGATCAGGTGAAGGCAGCTAAGATCGTGCCGCATGTTGCGAAAGCGTTGAACTTGGCCAAGCCCGTGTTGCGCACCGCGAATAAGTTTGAGTCGATGGAACGCACTCTAAACGGGTTGCGGGTTGGCATGTGCGTGATTGATGCGGCAAGCCGGGTGGTATTTCGCAATGCAGAGTTTGATCGCCAAGCCACGCATCACAAAGCCTTTGCGATCAGTATGGAAGGCCAGCTGCGCTTTTCCCAAGACCGCTTTGATCGCACATTGATCGAATTGCTGAGTGACCATAACCACCATGGGAAGTTCGGAGCGCGTCCGCGTAAGGAAGCGGTTGCAACCGCGACAGATGAGTTCGGGCAGTTTGCGCTTTGCGTGGAAGTGGTGCCGTTGCGCAAAGGCGAAATGTTTGGGGGCGAGTTGATCAACGGGTATGTGGTTTACAGCCTTGATACGGGGCTGTCCTACGAAATCCGTTCTGACATGTTGGCCGCTTTGTTTGGGCTGACGAAATCCGAAGCGGTGGTGTTGGAATTGATGGCCGAAGGTCTGACCAACGGGCAAATTTCAGAGCGGCGCAATAAGTCTGTTCATACCATCAATAGTCAGGTCAAAAGCATTCTGGCCAAGACCCAAGCCGCCAATCGCACACAGTTGATCCGGCTTGCCACGAACCTTAGTTCGAATTTCGTGGCACCTTCCTAGAACCTCTGCCCCATTTGCCTTTGGACCGAGGGTCTTTGCCCCTTGAGCCTTTGCATCGCCCCATGCTGTCAGGTAGCGTTGTTAAAAAAGCGTGATTGCCAGTCTTGAAGGCCGGTCTAGGGAAGCGAGACAGCTATGGGTAAGAAAACCAAAAACATCCTATTTGTGATGTATGATCAATTGCGCTTTGATTACCTAAGCTGCACCGGGCATCCGCATTTGGACACGCCGAACTTTGATCGCGTTGCGGCTATGGGCGTGCAGTTTTCCCGCACCTATGTGCAATCCCCGATTTGTGGGTCGTCGCGGATGTGTTTTTACACGGGCCGCTATGCGCACAGCCACGGGGCGCAGTGGAATAACTTTCCTCTGAAAGTGGGGGAAATGACGCTTGGGGATCACTTGCGGCCCTTGGGGATGGATGCGTGGTTGATCGGCAAGACCCATATGATGGCGGATGCGGATGGGATGGCGCGTTTGGGGCTAGAGCCCGATAGCCAGATTGGAGCGCGGGTCGCGGAATGTGGTTTTGACGCTTGGGTGCGTCACGACGGGTTGGTGGCACAAGGCCCAGACGGTTTTTATGACGAAAAAAGAATGCCTTATAATGAGTATTTACACCAAAAGGGATATGAAAGCGAAAACCCTTGGGCGGATTTTGCCAATGCCGGGCTGCGCGAAGATGGTCATGCGGCCTCTGGCTTTTTTATGCGCCACGCCGAAAAACCCGCCAATATTCGCAATGAAGATAGCGAAACCCCTTGGCTGACGGATCGCACGATTGATTTTCTGAACACGCGCGGGGACACTCCATGGCTGGCCCATGTTTCCTTCATCAAACCCCATTGGCCCTATATCGTCCCCAAACCGTATCATAAAATGTATGGCCACAATCAGGTGCTGCCAGCCGTGCGCGTCGATACTGAACGCGAGGACACGCATCCGATCTATGCGTGGTTTATGAACAACCCGGTGGGATCTGCATTTGCACGTCCTGAAGTGCGTGACGTGGTGATCCCGGCCTATATGGGGCTGATTAAGCAATGCGATGATGAACTTGGCCGTTTGCTCGACCATTTGGAAAGCAGCGGACAACTGAATGACACGATGATCGTGCTGACCTCGGATCATGGGGATTATTTGGGGGATCATTGGCTCGGGGAAAAGAACCTGTTTCACGACCCTTCCGTGCGTATTCCTCTGATCGTTTATGACCCGTCAGAAGCCGCAGATGCGACGCGAGGTACTGTGGTCGATGCTTTGGTGGAAAGCGTTGATCTTGCCGCCACCTTTGTCGAGGTCGCAGGCGGCGAGGTGCCGGATAACATTATTGAAGGGCAGTCGCTGATGCCGTTCTTGCGCGGGGAAACGCCAGCGCAGTGGCGCGATTATGTGGTTAGCGAATACGACTATGCCGGTACGCCCGCGGTAAAAGACTTGGATGTGGACGTCAAAGACGCGCGTTTATTTATGATCGCGGATGATACTTGGAAGTTCGTCCACGCCGAAGGGGGGATGCGCCCTTTGTTGTTTAACCTGCAAGATGATCCGCAAGAGCTGAACGATTTGATGCGTTTTGGGGCGTTTGAGGCCGGGGCGCACGGCGAAGTGCTGGATATGATGTATGGGCGCCTGCGCGACTGGGGATTGCGCAATGCGCAGCGTACAGCGATTTCGGATGCTCAGATTGCGGATAAGCGTGGCAAATCTCGCCGTCAGGGGATTATCCTTGGGCTATATGATGAGGACGACATCGAAACAGAGATTGGTTCGCATTATTCGCGCCCTATTGCGCAGGATTTCACATCTTGATGTATGCGTTGGGCCGAAATTGAAAAGCTGCTGACCTATTTGATCGCAGCTTGGCCACAAAAACGTCCTAAAATGAGAAAGATCAGCACCTAAATAGCAAATCTATCTGTAATTTAAGTCAAATGGTCCCTTTTAACCCGATAAGTCGTCAAATTGTCGACGAAAAGACCTGCAAGTTTTGGTTGAGTTCGCCGATGGTGTGTTTTGTTGGCTTGCGATTGTTAACAAGTATGAAAGTGCCAATTTTGCCTGGTTATCTAGCTTTGTTTCGTAAAACGGTTTCATCCGTTGGAATTTTTCCAAAACCATTCGTGGCGGTATGCGTAGGTCTTGGGGTGTTTGTTTCCGCGCAAACGCTGATTGGATCTATAAAACTAGACCCAAACGGACAGAGGGTTTCAGTCGTTCAAAGCGAGCCAGAAAGCAATCAAGGCGTGGTTTCGGCCATGTCAGCGATGTCTCAAGAAAGTCATGAGCTGGAACAGCTTCGCCACGGTGAAGATGCACGGGCTGTAGGGCTAAGCGAAGACGACTTGCAAACGCTTTCAGATGTTGAACGCCTAATGCTTGCATTGAAACTTTTGGGCCATGGCGATGGCACGGGTGTAGACAACGTAGCGCAGGAAAATGTCCTTAAAATACTGGACTACCGCGAGATTATTCTGGCGGCACAAAAGGCGCGATCTCATGCCCGTGCGGCGGCATCGTCGCTTACGAATCATGAGGCTCCGGTTTTAAGTGGTAAAGACCTAAAATTGGCAATGAAGATGCTTGAACACGAATTGTTCGCGATCCGCAAAATGCGTGATCAAGTGGCAGAGGCGATTGGATCTGGTCGCAATAGCTCTGCTCAGTTGCGCAATAGTATGCGTCGTCTGGACCAGTTGCTAGAGGTGAAGCTAGCAGAACAAGCTGGTTTGGAAGATATCGCTGAAATTGCCACACGGTATCGCAAGGTTGAAAATCGCGCAGAGTTTTTGACTGCTCAGGCGGATCAACGTTGGACTTCAGCCGATGCAATGCTTGACGCGTTGACACAAGAGCCGCTCAACGAACAACAGCTGTTGCGCGTCCACGAAGCTTTGGGTGTCTCAACCTCCGCCGACGATATCGAGTGGCATGAGTAATAGGCCTTTGTGATCGGCCGCCTCAGACTCGCCGTCATCGCTATTGTTGTGTTATGTGCAAATTTTGGTGAGTTTTATTGTCCCTATGGGGTTGCTAAGTTGAATTGCGTAAAGTTAGCTTGTAAAGACTTCCGCTCATTTTGAGGCTTTAGCCATAAGCTTGTCCGATCACTTGCACCTGTTACGTTTCAGAAAGTGCCGTGCGCGCAAAATCGACGTCGTTTGCCCGCATGCGCGTACCATCTGCGAAAATTAGGACGATTTCGCCATTTTCAGAACGGGCTTCCGTGACGCGCGAATAGGTTTGTGCTGCCTGTGTGCTAATCACTGTCCCTTCTGCGACACCAACAATTGCAAAGCTGTAAGCCCCTTCGGGGGCCGTGGCGCCGGTGAAATCGGTGCCATTCCATGTTGTGGACACATCGTTTGGAGCGACGGCAATCTTGGCGATTTCGACGTTGCTTTCGTCCTTTACGCTTACATAGGCGGTTTGCGCATCCTGTGGGGGGGTAAAGGAAATTTCAACTGGATCCCCATCAAATTCCGCAGCGGCAATAGAGCGAACATCCGCGCCGATCCATGTGGAAAGACCGTTCATCCCCGATGTGGTCATGCTGTCCACAAGCTCTTGTAGCTTTAGGTTTGTTTCCACTTGCTGTTCAACGGCTGAAAAACTGGCAAGTTGCGAGATGAATTCGGTACTGTCTTGCGGATTTGTGGGGTCTTGGTTTTTCATCTGCGTGGTCAAAAGCCGCAAGAAGGTTTCAAAATCCGCAGACAAGGTGTTGGATGTCGTTTGCGCGACTTGCCCCCCGGCCGCAGCGGTGCCGAAGTCTTTGGGGCTTAAAGGCGAAGACTGGCTGGTAACAGGTTCCATCGGTTTTTTGATTCCTTAGAGGCGGATATCGAGTTGGCTATCGATTGTCAGGGCGGTGAGTGCGGTGATCTGTTGTGCGGTGTTTACGGGGTTAGCGGTTTCGTTTGGCGCATCCCCTTGGTCGGCATCGTCATTTTGGTCATCGGCTTGCGCTTGACCAAAATTCAAGTTCACGTCGCCAAATCCTGCGTCATTCAACTCTTTGATTAAGGCGTGTTCGTGCCGGCGCATCAGGTCTAAGACTTCGGACCGATCGGCGCTGACGTTGACCATCGAGCCAGCTTCAGTGACGACCAACTTCATCGCAATGCGCCCAAGTTCAGGGGGATCAAGACGAATTTCGATGCCGCCATCACCACCGCGTGCCAAGGTCGCGACCAGTTGCTGCGTGATGCCATTGGCAAAGCTGCTTGATTTCAATGCTGCCGCGGCCTGGGTGGACAGGGCGGATGCCTCTGTCATTGCGGGGAGGTGCTGCGTGACATGGACGGGCAATTCAGGCAGGTCCCCCAACGTCGATAAATTGGCCGCGGCTGTATTTTGCAAATTGAATTCAGGGGTTGGGACCGCCGCAGGGGGTGCGATCGTCGTTGGTTTTAATGGCGGCAATTCAACAGTTGTATTGGGTGTCGTTGAGTTTTGGGTCTGCGACTTCAATGTTTGTGGATCGAGCAGGCCATCGCGCCCCTTGCCGTCACTTGAAATTTCCTGAGGCATCACAAGCGGGGGCGTTGCACTTGAGTTTATGGGTGCACTGATGGGCACCACCCCTTGGGCCGAGGCGCCTTTGGGTGCTGTGTCATTGCTCTGTGGAGCCGCTTTTGCGAGCTCAATCGCAGCAGTGATCGGAAGTTGGGGCGTTGCAACGCCCGTCGACGGTGGTGGACCAGTTTGCAACGTCTTACCAGTGGTTTGCGTTTGACCCAATTCCGCGCTTGGTCCTGTGGTTTTTGGGGTCAAATTTTGTGCGACGATTTCTTGGGGAGCTAACTTATCTGTAGGCTGAGTTGTGTCAGCTTTTGCAGCATTTAAGGGCACCATTTTCGCAGCTTCCGCCGGTGCAGAGCTGTTTGCGCCGATGGCCAGTGAAGAAATTCCGTCAATTTCAGCGGCTATAACCGTGTCTGTGGCCGCCACTGGTGGACTGTCTTGCGGCGCTTCATCCGGGTCGATCAAAGCCGAATTTTTGCCATCTGCCGTTACATCGGGTTGCGCAAATTGGTCAGGCAGCTTTGGGGCCGCAATTTCGACCGCGTTTTGCACCGTTAAATGGCCATCAGTTAAATGACCGTCCGGAAATGGCGTCCCAATTTTTTGGGACGGATCATGAAATCTGTCCTGTCCGTCAGGCAATGAAATTTTAGACGGGTCCGGTTGATCGGTGCGCGCCAAAATTTCAGTAAACTCTGCGTCTTTGTCATTCGGCAAAGGGTTTTTGCCCCCCCCAGCGGTCGCTTTGGGGGTTGGCTTCGCAGTATTCAAAAGATCAGCAATATCCATCAATCCACCATTTTTCGGCAGTCATCGAACAGCTAACGGAAATTCCTTAATAGAATTTTTATCCAAATGCGTTTCTCTGCCCATATTGCGCCCCTAAATGTGGAGAATTTGAGTGATTGTCACCAACGCGACTACCGCCTTTGCACCTGCGCTCGACCCTAGCGGACAGGCACAAAGAATGCGTGAACTCGCCCAAGAGTTTGAGGCTGTTTTTCTCGCAGAAATGTTGAAAAACTCGGGTCTGAACAAGACCTCGTCCGACTTTGGCGGCGGTGTGGGCGAAGATGCGTTTGGATCACTTCTAACAACGGAATATGCGCGCGCCTTGGCGTCGCAGGGGGGCGTTGGTATCGCCGAACATGTGTTTCGCGCTCTTAACGCAAATGGACCTAAGCCGGAGGTAAGCTGATGACCCTAAGTGACGCAGAAACGACCATCGCCCAAATTCTGGAAGCACTGGACGCGGAACGAGAAATGATCCGAAACGGGCGTCTTAGCGGCTTGGCCGATCTGGTTGAAACGCGCGAGCGGGCGATTGCCAAGCTTGATCTAACAAACACGGCAGATAATCCGGTGATTGTGCAAGGGGTGGCGGAAATTTCCAAACGGGCGAAACGAAACGCTGGTCTGTTGGAGGCCGCGATTGAAGGTGTGAAAGCCGCCGAAAAGCGGCTCGCGGAAATCTACGAGGCGCGCAATACGCTTGGCACATATGAACGTGACGGAACCAAGTCACTTGGCCCCGTCAGCGAGAGTACGATTAAAAAGCGCGCGTGATTAAGCGGCTGATTTAGCAGCCTTTTTGCGCTCGTGTGGGTCAAGATGACGCTTGCGAAGACGGATCGAGCTTGGCGTAACTTCTACCAGCTCGTCGTCATCAATGTAAGCGATGGCTTGTTCAAGCGACATTTTAACAGGCGTTGTTAGCCGCACGGCTTCATCAGTTCCCGATGCCCGCACGTTGGTCAGTTTCTTACCTTTAAGCGGGTTCACTTCAAGATCGTTTTCGCGGCTATGTTCGCCGATAATCATGCCAGTGTAGACATCCGCTTGCGCGCCAATGAACATCTTACCGCGATCTTCTAGGTTAAACAGCGCGTAAGCCACAGAGGTTCCGTTTTCCATGGAAATCAAAACGCCAGCACGACGCCCCGGAATGGCGCCCTTGTGCGGTGTCCAATCGTGGAACACGCGGTTCAAAACACCTGTGCCGCGCGTATCGGTTAGGAACTCGCCGTGATAGCCGATCAACCCGCGTGAAGGTACATGCGCGATGATGCGGGTTTTACCGGATCCTGCAGATTTCATCTCGGCCAAGTCACCTCGACGTGGCCCGGTTAGCTTTTCGATCACAACAC
>CAZBBZ010000083.1:0-9606 GCA_964489925.1 uncultured Rhodobacterales bacterium | reverse complement strand
GGTGCGGTAGAACTGGTGGTCGCTACGACCCAGACTGTCACTCTTGACGAAGATGGTAGCCGACCTTGGGAAAGCATCACCAACACGCTCGACAGCGACGGCACACGCATCGCCCAAACCATTGTTTATGACGACGGCCGCATAGCGGACAGCACGTTTTCTGATGGCATTCGCGCAAGTATGACCGTGACAGACCCCAACGACGCGCGGTCTTGGGCATCACTTACCGACACGTTTGATGAAAACGGGGACCGAACCGAACGATCCATGATCTATGACGATGGCCGCATTGTCGATACAACCTATTCAAATGGCATTCGGGCGATGGTGTCTGTTTCGGATGAGCAAGACAATCGTGCATGGACCAGCTTTGTCGATACGTTCGATGCCACGGGAACGCGCGACTCTCGCACCATGATTTACGATGACGGTAGGGTTGTCGACACCACTTACGAAGACGGTGTGCGCATCCAAATCGCCGCCGATGATGCAGAGAATGCTCGCAACTGGTCGTCCTTTGAAGACACTTATATCGACGGCGAGCGTACCGCGCGCACGATGATCTATGACGACGGCCGCGAGGCCAAAATAACCTATATTGATGGTGCGCAAAATTCGTTGGAAATGTTGGATCTAAACGACCAATTTTCTTGGGCGCGCTACGTCGATACTTTTGATACTTTTGGGGACCGCCAAGAAAGAACAATCACCTTTGATGACGGCAGCGAGGTGACGCGCTTTTATGGGGATGACCTAGACTAACGATCCTTGCTGTTGCGGCCCGTTACGCCTCCCGCCGATAGGTCGTGACCATGCGATAGTCTTTCTTCGGGCCTTCAACGCGCCATTCCGCGCGCCACTGGGGGTATTTGCGAAAATCATAGGTGACATCGTATTCATCCGGATCGCAAAAATGCCGCGCAAAGGGGCGATCCTCCCATGGGTTAAACTCATGAAAATCCGCCCCATCATCAAACAACACCTTCACATGGGAATCTGACGGGAAGGTCCAAATGTAATCCCGCGTCGCGCGGCTACCCGTGAGCCCGCCGAACTTCAGGATGCCTTCTTCGTGATAGGCCAGATGCCCCTCATGGTCTTCAAACATCGCTTGACCGTCAAAACGGCCCAGCCACTCGCTGTCCAGATCAAGAATATGCCGATCAACATGCCATACCCCGCGAAACCGCGCTTTGGCTTGGGCAACATTACTCATCAGATCGACCTCATCTTAAATTCTGCTCATCTTTGGCCATCTGAGAAATTGAACTTCCCAGCACTTCGGCCTATGACGCCCCCACATGCCATAACAACGTAAAGAGCACCACATGATCGAGCGTTACTCGCGCCCTGACATGGTGGCCATTTGGTCGCCTGCA
Source organism: uncultured Rhodobacterales bacterium (assembly GCA_964489925.1). Lineage (GTDB taxonomy): Bacteria > Pseudomonadota > Alphaproteobacteria > Rhodobacterales > Rhodobacteraceae > CAYLLD01. The sequence goes on along the minus strand of CAZBBZ010000083.1, from coordinate 8,227 downwards.
AGCAAATTCCGCATTTGGTTCGAAATCGAGGCGCACGCTTGTGATGCCCAAGCCAAACTTGGCGTCATCCCCGAAGCCAATGCCAAAGCCGTTTGGAAAGCCAGCGACGTTGAATTCGACGTGGCGCGCATTGATGAAATCGAAGCGGTGACCAAACACGACGTGATCGCGTTCCTAACGCACTTGGGCGAAATCATCGGCCAAGACGAAGCGCGTTTTGTGCATCAGGGCATGACATCTTCTGACGTGCTTGACACCTGTTTCAACGTGCAACTGACAAAAGCCGCCGACATTCTGATCGCGGATATGGAAGGCTTGCTGGCCGCCCTAAAGCGTCGCGCGCTGGAACATAAGGACACGGTTCGCATCGGACGCAGCCATGGCATCCACGCAGAGCCGACCACAATGGGTCTGACCTTTGCGCGGTTCTATGCAGAAATGGATCGCAATTTGGCCCGTCTACGCGTGGCCCGCGATGAAATTGCGACCGGTGCCATTTCTGGTGCGGTTGGCACATTCGCCAATATTGATCCAAGCGTTGAAGAACATGTCTGCGCTGAAATGGGCCTCGCACCAGAGCCGATCTCGACCCAAGTGATCCCGCGGGATCGTCATGCGGCGTTCTTTGCCACCCTTGGCGTTGTCGCAAGTTCCGTTGAAAACGTCGCCGTGGAAATTCGCCACATGCAGCGTACCGAAGTGCTGGAAGCCGAAGAGTTTTTCTCGAAGGGTCAAAAAGGCTCTTCCGCGATGCCCCACAAACGCAACCCGGTGCTGACCGAAAACCTAACCGGTTTGGCCCGCGTTGTGCGCGGCATGGTGACACCGGCGCTGGAAAACGTCGCCCTTTGGCACGAGCGGGACATTTCCCATTCGTCTGTGGAACGCAACATCGGTCCTGACGCCACCATCACGCTTGATTTCGCCTTGTCTCGGCTGACGGGTGTCATCGACAAATTGGTGGTCTATCCAGACAACATGATCGCAAACATGAACAAGTTTCGCGGTCTCATCCATTCCCAGCGCGTGCTTTTGGCGCTGACCCAATCGGGCGTCAGCCGCGAGGACAGCTACGTTCTGGTGCAACGCAACGCGATGAAGGTCTGGGAAGAAGGCAAAGACTTCTTTGACGAGTTAAGCGGCGACAAAGACGTCGTGGATGCCTTGGGCATGGACGCTCTGAAAGAGCTGTTTGATCTAGGGTATCACACCAAACACGTCGACACGATTTTTGCCCGTGTGTTTGGCACCGCTTAAAATCACCAAAAACCTAAGCTGCGCAGACGTTCATCTGTTCATTCTGCGCAGCTTTTTCGGCTTTCGACGCCGCGCCATTGATTAACCGCGACGCATCCCACGCCCCCAGCCCCACATCAAACCAAGTCAGCCCGGCCATATAGCGCGGGGCCCAGTTCGGGCGAAACGCGTTCTTAAAGCGATAAAGCCCCTGCCCTGCAAATTTGGCGGGCCAGCGTTTGACCGCGGCACTTAACAACGCCTCGCCCTTGTTGCTTGGGGCCTCTAGCCCAGCAAACGGCACAGCGCACAGGGAAAACACCGCCGCACCTTCCGCTTTGGCCCACGCCAGCGCGTCGTGACAAAGCGCGTGCATGGTGCCATCTGGCGCATCACCCGCAAGCCGCATCACATCTATAGAAACCTCGCGCCTGTCCCCCGACCACCAAAGGCTGACAAACCCAACGGGGCGCCCGTCTACATAGGCGGCAACAACCCGGTGCAGACCAAGATAGGCCGCATTAAAGCGCCCCATGGAAAATCCAGTCTCGGCCCGCGCACCCTGCCAATCAGCAGCCAGTTTCGAAAATTGCGCAACAGGAAATGTCCCGCGCTCATACTGGCGCAGTTGCACGCCTTTCTTTTCCGCCTGGCGCAATTTGCGGCGCAACTCGCGCCGTTCTGATCCGTCTAGGGTGAAGCCAGTTAAAGCCAATTCCGCCTCAACCGAAATCTGGCACAGCTTATACCCGGCCCTATTTAACAAATCCCCAAAACCGGGCGCCGCCTTATAAAATACCGGGGCGCAATAGCGCGTTGTCGCCTCTCTTTTGAACGCATCCAACAATGCGGGCCAAGCGTCGGGGTCCCCCACCGGATCAGACACAGCGATCAAAGAGTTTCCGCGCTGGCCCATCATCAGAAAGGCGCGCCCACATGGGCTGAGCAGAAACTCCTTATCCCCCATAAAGGCCAACCCCGCCTCCGCGCGCATGGACATATCAAACGGCTTTTGTAGCGCTGTTGGCAGTTGCCCTGCAGGAACGGGAGCCATTGGAAAATCCGACGCGGTATCTTCAGACGTGGCAAATTCAGAGGTGGTAAATTCAGGCCTGCCCACCACCACATCAGGTTCACGCATCTCGCGCGCCAACAACATTGCAAGACCCAGAATGACAGGCACGCCGTAAAAAATCCCACGAAACACGATTAACGCCGCGATCAAAGCTTCGGGCGGGGTCACGGGCAAGGCCATCAGGCAGGTCAGTTCCAACACACCGATGCCACCGGGCGTATTGGACACCAGCCCAAGGCCAAGCGCGACCAGATAGACCGGGATAATCGCCAAAAGCCCCGGCGCATCTGCTGTGGGGATCAACACCCAGAGCGCAATCGCCGCCGGGATCACATCAAGGGCCGCCAACAGGATATTCGCCCGCAACATGCGCCACTTTGGGGCATTTAGGACATGCCCAAAGACCTGCACGCGGCATCCCCAAAAAGAAAACAGGAACACCCCTAAACAGGCCAGTAAACCGAGGGCCGACAGTCCAAAAACCGACCGCTTGGACAGGCCGGACATCACCATAATCCCCGTGGGATCAATCAGCGCGCTCAGCGCCAAAACAACCGCAAAGCCGAACATAAACCCAGCCACGACGATGCTCGACATCACAGCCGCTTGCGCAAGGCTTAACCCATATCGCCGATAAGACCGCCAGCGCGCGAATGAGCCGACAATCATGCCAAACCCAAGCCCCTGACTAAGCGAGGTTGCGACGAACCCGCCCTTTAGCGTGGCTGCAAACGGCAATCGCCGCCCCATCGCGCGCAACGCCATGTCATCATAGCGCGCCATGGCGACAAAGCTGATGGCGGTAAATAGTGACGCTAGCAAAATCGCTTCGAATGAAATTGCGGTGATTGATTGCGCAATCAGCGCGCGATCCATGGCTTTCAGATGCCCGGCAAGCGCCCACATCACGGGCAAGGCCACAGCCACACAAACCGCCAGTTTGACCAATTTTTTGGCCAAGCCCGCTTGCGTTCCCTGTGGTTCAGACCTCGCCTCTTTGCCAATCGCCATGCATACACCCATTTAACGCATCACCCGAAGCGCGATCATCGGGCCAAAGCGTTAAGGGCTGGTCAATCTTTTGGGGCGCTTTGAAGGCAGTTTACCTGTTGGTTAACGAAAAAAGCCCGCAGCAAACGCGCGGGCTTTTGAACTTTAATTGTTTATGATTAGGCGCTTACGCCTCGTTCATAATCTGATCTTTAGCAATCGCTGACATTTCAACCATTTTGGCACGGATCGTCGCTTCATCAGCTTTGTCGCCCAGATCGCCTGCCAATTTACGGTAGACATCTTCATCACCCGCTTCTTCGAAATCGGATTTCACGACCTCGGTTGCATAGGCGGCAGCATCGTCTTCAGACTTACCCATCAAGTCAGCGGCCCAAAGACCCAACAGCTTGTTGCGCCGCGCTTCGGCTTTGAATTTCATCTCTGCATCATGCGCGAATTTGTTTTCAAACGCGTTTTCACGCTCTTCAAAAGTAGCCATCAGTGGTTTTTCCCGAAAATAGGATTATTGTTGCAAGGTCATGCGCTATTAAACACTTGCGCGCCCCGCTTTCAAGGGAAGACGCCTAGCGTTTGCCGCTATAAACACCCAGAATTTCAATCGGCGCACCGCCCGTATTGCGATAGGCAAATGCGCCACCCACCTCTGCCGCGCCCGGACCAAAAAACGCACCATCATGATCCGCAGAAACCGAAGTCGGCCTGTTTTGGAAACTACCAGTTAAAGTCAGTTGCCCGCCAATAAAGCTATTGCCGTTGATGCTTGCATCTCTGATCGTGATTGTGCCTCGACCGCTTTCGTCGATCCGCACATCAATATCGTTGCCGCTGAAATCAGCCGTAATCGTCGCAACGCCACTAAGTTGGGACACCGCGCGCCCGTCATTGATCGTCACGTTTCCGCTGCCGTTATATACGGCCGTGCCAGTGGGCAATGTATCCGCCCGCTCGCCAGCGACACCCGTGCGCGCGCCGTCGGTGAACACAAACATAAACTCTGTATCCGCAGCTGCGCCCGCCAAATAAGCCAAGCCGCCGGAATTCAGATCAACTTCATAGTCAAACTCAGAATTTGTTGCCGAAAAGAAGATCGTGCCGCTCATGGACGAGCCATTGATCCGCGTCCCGTCAAGCGACGCATCACTCACCCGCGACGAATAATCGAGCGTCGCTGATTCCAGCGAAACAGACGCGTTATCCTTGTTCAACGTCACCAAAGACAACGCCCGAGATGGACCCGGCTGGGCTGTTGCAAACAGTGTGGTCTGGCTGAGCTGTGCGTTTTCAAGCGAGGCATCGCCACCACCGCCGCCGCCACATGCCCCGATTAAAAGAGCCATGCTGCTAAGACCTAATAAGTTTTGCAATCGTTTCATAAGATACCCCAACTGCGGTTCATACCCACCGCTTACGCCCAAAGAAATTCATCGACCGTGAAGGTCGCAACATCAACATCGCGGATCAAAACCCGCGTTCCGGAAGTTTCGAAAACCGTATCATCACCGGAGGCGCGCAACGCATCAAGCGCTTCGCCCGCATTGCCAAAGTTAAACGCACGCACATCCAAACGGTCAGCGCCCACCTGAAAATCCGCGCCGGAAATGGACGTCACAACATCATTGCTGCCAAGGCTTAGGCGGCCAATCGTGTCATTGCCTTCGTTGGGGCGGAACACGAATACATCCTGTCCTTTGCCGCCCATCATGCGGTCATTGCCCGCACCACCGTCCAAAACATCGTTGCCGTATAGAAAACTGCTAGCGAACCAATCGGCCAACAACGCATCGTTGCCTTCGCCGCCAATCGCGCGATCTGAACCGTAGCCGCCAACGATAACATCGCCGTCGCCGCCCCCATTCAGCGTGTTTGACCCAGCAAAATCGCGAATAACATCAGACCCTTGGCCCGCCACATGTCGGTCATTGCCGAATGCATCTTGCAAAGCATCATTGCCCGCGCCACTTTCCAGCGTGTCGTTCCCGGCACCACCATAAAGCGCATCTGCGCCCGCGCCAGAGCGCAAGATATCCTGCCCGCCTAGACCCCAAAGCTTAATCGCCTCGATATTGGCCGAATAGTTAAATGTCTCGCCAGAATCAGAACCCACATCCGCGCGTGCATCTGTTCCCGGTGCCGGGCCATACAGAATATGTATCCCCGCAAGATCGCCATCCCCAAGCTCGCCAACTTCGTCATAAAGATAAGGGTACATGATCTGAGATCGGTCATTCACATGCTCCAACCCCAAAGCATGGCCCAACTCATGCACCGCAACCGCATAAAAATCGCTATTCGCAACCTGAGATGTGCTGGCTGACAGGGAATAATCCGCTGTATCAAACTCGATAAAGTTCCGCGTCGATGGCGAAATGGTCGGGTTTTCATTCGCGTCGTATTCGTCAAGCCATGTCTGCGCTAGGGTGCGCCCGTTCCCATCAAGGGGACGCCAAAACATCGAAATGTCTGCATAGCTGTTATCGGCCACTTTCGTCAGGCGCACATTGGCAACGGTTGCCCAAGCTTCGATGGCCCGCTCAAACTCATCGCGGTAAGCGGATTGCGTCATGGGACGCGCGCTCGAAAGATCAAGATTTGGTGTAATGAACAAGCGATCAGGAAGCGCTGCAAAATTCCACGTCACCGGATTCGGTGGCGCATTTCCAATACCGTTATTGCCCCATTTGGCCCCAAGAAAGCCGAATGTTCCATTCACCCCGGGCAGCGAATTTATCCTACCCCATTCATTTGTCGTTGGCACGTTACTCACCTAACCGTGACGTTTACACACTCCGGCCAGTATACACGTCTAAACAGAGTTGGCCAAAGCCTATTGCCCCATTTTGGCGGGAATTCTGACAAGGTTTCCCCTTAAAATGCGCAACTTATCGCCCAATTCTGTTCTGAGCGGTCAGGACTTCCAATGCGCAGGGCAACGACAGAATCGCATTGCAACTAAGGGATGACACGGGCTCAATCCGCAAAACATGGCCGTTTCGCTTGCTCCCTCTTGTGGCTTTGGCTAAAGAGCTTAGCTTAGGACAGAGCCCGCAGTAGAGCGGTCTTTTCAGGAGAGTTTCACACAGATGGCCAGACGCAGAATGGTCTATGAGGGCAAGGCGAAGATCCTTTACGAAGGACCAGAGCCCGGCACTTTGATCCAGTATTTCAAAGACGACGCCACGGCGTTTAACGCGCAGAAAAAAGACGTGATCGACGGCAAGGGTGTGCTGAACAACCGCTTGTCCGAACATTTCATGTCTGGGTTAAATGCCATCGGTGTGCCGACCCATTTCATCAAGCGTTTGAACATGCGCGAACAGTTGGTGCGCGCGGTTGAAATCATTCCGCTTGAAGTTGTGGTTCGCAATTATGCCGCTGGCTCTATGAGTGAGCGGCTTGGCATTGAGGAAGGCACGCAGTTGGCCCGCCCGATCGTCGAGTTTTATTACAAAGACGATGCGCTCAACGATCCGCTGGTGACCGAAGAACACGTCATCGCCTTTAACTGGGCGACCCAACAAGACATGGACGACATGATCGCGCTGGCCTTGCGCGTGAACGACTTTATGTCGGGCATGATGATGGGTGTGGGCATTCGTTTGGTCGATTTCAAAATTGAAATTGGTCGCGTGTTTGATGGTGATTTCCAACGCTTGATTGTTGCGGATGAAATCAGCCCGGACAGCTGTCGGCTTTGGGACATTGAAAGCGGCAAAAAGCTCGACAAAGACGTGTTCCGGCGCGATCTTGGCAGCTTGAACGACGCCTATACCGAGGTTGCGTCGCGCCTCGGCGTTCTGCCGCGCAACAATGGCGGCGGCACCGGGCCTAAGCTGGTTCACTAAACCTCGCCCGTAAACGCACAATTTGCCCTAAGTTTTCGCCAAAAGTCTTGGCAGACTTTATCTCGCCTTAGGCTCACCTGTCCTACCTTCTCAATATGGTGGACAGGGAGTTTGGCGAATGCGTGTCTGGGCGAAATTTATAGCAGTTAGCTTTTTCGTAGCGATTGCTGCGGCTCAACCCGCACGCGCAATCGACAACTGGACGGTCTTTAATCTTGGCATAGCGCGCAGCTTGTCCCTATGCACCAGCGCAGCACGCGAAAGCCTTATTGATTACGCTAACGTTTTTGGCGCACGCAAAATCGTCATGCGCGGCAACACGCTTTATGCTTGGGGGTTGGCCAGAGGCAAACACGACGGCGTCTTAATCTGTTCAGATGCAGGAAGCCGCACGGTTGCGCAACTGATCATCTATTCTAACGACAACACCCGTGGACCGTCGCTTACCCAAAGCATCGCAGATGGATTTTACGCTCACCTTGAGCGCCTCACGAAAGACTGGCTCGACGAAGCGTTGAAGCGAAACGGGTTTTAGCAAAAGGTGTTTTTGGACTAGCAATCGCCCCTTGAATCCCGCTATCAGGCGCCAAATCAAAATGAATAGGATTTGGGTCCATGCAAGTACGTGTTCTTATCAAGCTAAAAAATGGCGTTCTTGACCCCCAAGGCGAAGCCGTGCGCCACGCGCTTGGTGGAATGGGCTATGATGGGGTTAGCGCTGTGCGCCAAGGCAAGGTGATTGATCTTGAAATCGCCGAGACCGACCTAGAAACCGCGCGCACACGCGTGGGTGAGATGTGCGAAAAGCTGCTCGCCAATACGGTGATCGAAACCTACGAAATCGAAATTCTCTAAAGCAACGCCCGGCGATGCTTTGGCCAACACCGTTTGGCCTTTGAAAACATTGAAACAATTTCAAAACTGCATGCGCGCGCCTTAATTGCACAGTAAAAATGGGCATTTTAAGGGCAAATTTTGCGCGACTATCTGCCCACTTTGCTTGGCAATTTAACACCTGCACTTGTTAGAATTTTGGCGTAAGCATAAGACTACAGGCAAA
>CAZBBZ010000082.1:0-9631 GCA_964489925.1 uncultured Rhodobacterales bacterium | reverse complement strand
GGCGCGCGGCCCAAAATATAGCTGCCCCCCACATCGGGCATCAACCCAATCCCACACTCTGGCATCGCAACTTTTGTGGTTTCCCCCACAATCCGATGCGATGCGTGACAGGCCATGCCCACACCGCCGCCCATGACAAAGCCTTGCATGAACACGACGATGGGCTTTGGGAATTGTGCAAATTTCAGGTTCAAGCGGTACTCTTGGCGCCAAAAAGCACGACCAAATTCAAAATCGCCTGCGCATCCTTTTTCATAGAGGTCCGCAATATCGCCACCTGCACAGAACGCCTTTGATCCAACGGCGTCAATCATGACCAGGGCGACCTCTGGGTCATTCAACCAACGGTCCAACGCGTCTTCGGTGGCAACGGACATTTCGGCGGTCAAGGCGTTCAAGGCGGCGGGCCGATTAAGCGTTATGCGCCCCGCGCGCCCGTCTTTGCGGATATGAATGTCGTCCGTACTCGTCATCAATTAAGCACCCGCATTTGCGCGAATATCCCGAGCAATCACCAAGCGTTGAATTTCACTCGTGCCTTCATAAATCTGGCAAATCCGCACGTCACGGTAAATGCGTTCAACGGGATGATCCGCCAGATACCCATAGCCACCCAAAATTTGGATCGCCTGACTGCATGTTTTTTCCGCCAGTTCCGATGTGAACAGCTTGGCCATGGACGCCTCGCGCAGACAAGGGCGGCCCGCGTCTTTTAGGGCAGCGGCGTGAAACACCATTTGGCGACCCGCTTCGATTTGCGTGTCCATATCCGCGAGTTTGAACGAGATGCCTTGTTGATCGAAAATCGAGCCGCCAAAGGCTTGCCGATCAACTGCATAATCTCTTGCATAATCAAACGCACTGCGCGCCATGCCCACAGCTTGCGCCGCAATCCCAATGCGCCCGCTTTCAAGATTGGCCAGCGCGATTTTATAGCCTTGGCCTTCTTCACCCAGCAGGTTTTCCACCGGGATCCGCATGTTTTCAAAGGCAATCTGGCACGTATCCGATGAATGAAGCCCCAGCTTGCGCTCAACGCGCACCACTTCATAGCCCGGCGTATCCGTTTCAACGATAAATGCCGAAATCCCGCGCTTGCCTGCCGCTTTATCCGTCACGGCAAAGACGATTATCATCTGCCCGTTTTGCCCTGACGTGATAAACTGTTTGGCACCGTTCAACACATAATGGTCCCCATCCCGCACCGCCGAGGTGCGCAGGTTGGACGCGTCCGATCCCGCTTGCGGTTCGGTCAAGGCAAAGCCGCCGATCCACGCACCACTGGCCAATTTTGGAAGGTACTTTTGCTTTTGCGCATCCGTTCCGTAATCTCGGATCGGCCCGCAGCCCACAGAGCTGTGTACAGACATGATTGTGGAACAGGCGCCATCCCCGGCGGCAATTTCTTCGACCGCACTGGCGTAGCTTACGAAATCAGCATCAAAGCCGCCGAATTCTTCGGGAACCTGCATGCCCAAAAAGCCAAGCGCGCCCATTTTGGCCAGTTCTTCTTTGGGAAACCGCGATTGCTGATCGCGCTCTTGCGCGCCGGGCCATAATTCAGCTTTGGCAAATTGCCGCGCCATATCACGGATCGCGGTTTGAGTGTCGTCTAGGATCATAAAGGCTCCATCAATTCAAAGGCCATCGCGGTTGCTTCACCGCCCCCAATGCAAATCGCCGCCATGCCGCGCTGCACACCGCGCGCGCGCATTGCGTGGATCAAGGTCACTATAATGCGTGCCCCCGACGCGCCAATTGGGTGCCCCAGCGCGCAAGCGCCGCCGTTCACATTGACCTTGTCATGGGGCAGTCCCAGCGACTGCATCGCGGCCATTGCAACAACCGCAAAAGCTTCATTAACCTCAAACAGCCCATAGTCATCCAAATTGGTGTTGGTCTTGGCCAGCAGCTTTTTGACCGCGCCAATGGGGGCAATGGGAAACTGATCTGGCGCAACCCCGTGGCTGGCATGCCCGGTGATCCGCGCTAGCGGCGTCAGGCTCTTGTCCTGTGCCACGGATGCCCGCGTCAGGATCAATGCCGCAGCCCCGTCTGATATCGAGGACGAATTTGCCGCCGTCACCGTTCCGTCCTTGGCAAAAGCAGGCTTAAGTTGGGGGATTTTTTCGGGCCGTGCGTTTTGCGGTTGCTCGTCCACTGTCACGTCCACACTGGTTTTGCGGGTTGTCACGGTTGTTGGCGCGATCTCGCCCGCAAAATCACCACGTGCTGTTGCGTCCAAAACCCGCTCTAGCGACGCGATCGCGTATTCGTCTTGCGCCGCTCTTGTGAATTGATAATCCGACGCGCAGCGCTCGGCAAAGACGCCCATGAGCGTGCCTTTTTCATAAGCATCCTCTAGCCCGTCTAAGAACATATGGTCCTGCGTCACCCCATGCCCCATGCGCAGACCGTCGCGCAGTTTTGGCAGCAAATAGGGCGCGTTTGACATGCTTTCCGTGCCGCCTGCCAAGGCGATTTCAATCGACCCTGCATTGATCAGATCATGGGCCAGCATCGCCGCTTTCATCCCCGATCCGCACATTTTGTTGACGGTGGTGGACACAGCATCAAAGGGCAGCCCAGCCCCCAAAGCCACTTGTCGCGCTGGGGCTTGCCCTTGGCCTGCGCCAAGAACATTGCCGAAAATAACCTCATCAACATCGCCAGCGGTAAGCTGCGCCTCTTGCAGCGCCGCTTTGCTTGCCACGGCGCCCAACTCGGCAGCAGTCATCGGGCTCAACACACCCCCAAGACCGCCCATCGGCGTGCGCTTGGCTGCCAGAACAACGATTGGGTCCGACATTAATTTGGCTCCTCCACTATCGCGGCGCAAAAGGGCGCGCCCAAAGGGGGCAACCAAACAATCACGCTCTTTTTTGACTATTTGTAGTCGCTGATAAGAAGATGGTACAGAGGCGTGCTTTGTGGCGGCCCGTCTTAGTTAACCGAGTATCCGTTCGCTGTAACTTCAGCGCCCGCGATAAGGTTCCACATATTGCAAAGCCATATCCCAAGGGAAAAAGATCCAGGTATCCTGCGACACCTCGGTGATAAACGTGTCGACCATCGCGCGCCCTTTGGGTTTGGCATAAACCGTCGCAAAATGCGCCTTTGGCATCGCTTCGCGCACAACTTCCAAGGTTTTGCCCGTGTCCACCAGATCATCAATGACCAAAATGCCTGTGCCATCACCGACCAACTCACGGTCCGGCATCTTTAGAACAACCGCGTCTGATTGGTCCTGATTGTCATAGGATTTCACCGAAATCGTGTCTACCGCGCGAATATCCAACTCGCGCGCTGCAATCATCGCAGGGGCCATACCACCGCGCGTAATTGCCACGGCCGCTTTCCAAGACCCGCCTTCACCCGGCCCTTTGCCGTCAAGCCGCCAAGCAAGTGCGCGGCTATCTCTGTGGATTTGGTCCCAACTGACGTGAAACCCTTTTTCGTGAGGCAGACGGTCGCTCATTGGCGTTGGCTCCTATTGGCATTGGCGTTTGGCGCAATTACAGCGGATTTTGAGCCGAGCGCAACTGCCGTCTGTTCTTAAGTGATCGTTTAGATATCTGTGAGGACTGTAGAAAAAGAGCCACTAAATGACGCGGCAAACAAAGCGGCTTCTTTACCGTTCATTTGGTGCAATGTGCATAACGCATTCAAAAAATTCACAAAAGGCGCCTGTTTTTCCTAAGAAAAAAGCGGCTTCAGATTTTTTTGATGGCGATAGGTCAGTTGTCGCGCAATTTGCCCTTTTGCAATGGGCGCTGCTGGTTTTGCGCAAAGGGCATCATTCATTTCTGCCAATTCGGGAAACAGCGCAAAAATTTCTTCCCGTGCTTGCGCGCCAATGGTTTTTAGCGCCTCGACACCCGTAAATAGCGATTCAGTTTCAGCGCCATTGGCCCAAATCACTTCATGGGCGTCAAACAAAAAGTGGAAATATTCCACCTGATCTATGTCTTTTGCAATGGCAATGTCGTCTAGCCCAACAAGGTGTTTTGCCGCCACCAATGTTTCTTTGCTGCCCATCAAGCGTTGCGCAATTTTGGAGCGCACTAGAATTCTGTGTTGTGGGGACACAAGCAAATCGTTTCGCGGCATTCCTTGCCCAAGCGCATTGGCTTTTATGCGAACCGGGCGCAGTTTTGGGGCGCGGTTAAGCGCATGGCGACCTAATTGCTTGGCTCCAATCCAGCGGATGGGCTGGGGGCCATGCGTTTTGGTCAAAACCAGATCACCTGGCAAAAGATTTTCGACCAACCGCTCGCCGTCTGTGGTTAAAATCAATGTGCCGCGCGTAAAACAAGGCACGGGGTCGGTTGCAGCTGTAATCCCAAAAGCGCTGCCTAGATCATCATTTTCAGGGGAAAAAGTTAACGTACCATCGCCCAACATAAAGTCATTCAGCGCGGTATCAGTCAGCGCAGCTGTGGTCAGGGATGTTGCATCAAGAACGGTGAGTTCCTGTCCGTCATAATTGATATCGGTTTGTGTAACAGTGGTTATATCCCCGCTACCATCTCTGGTCGGGGTGCCTTCGTCGCTGACAATATAGAAATGATCTTCGTCACTATTAGCGTATGCAAAAACCCAGACTGTATATAGGTTGCCCGCCGCGTCTTCGGTTAGAAACCCATAGTTAAATTCGACCACATTGCTCGGCCCGATGGTATTGCCATCAATGGTGGTTTCGATCGTCACAAAATTGGCGGAGCCAGAGTCGGTGATGGGTAGGGTTTCATCAACTTCCAAAAACGTCATGGAATTAACGTCAAATTGAAGCGTTTCGCCCGTTGAGACCGTCGTACTGCTATCGGCTGTGTCTGAGGTGAGGTTGCCCCCACCCGTACCAGAAACCGTACCTTCACCGAAAACCCTAATCAACGTCATTGTGTTGTCCCGTTTGCACCCGCAAAATTGAAGTTACGTCGCCTCTTTACTCTAGGGAAGGTAGGTGCTGAATGTCAAACTTAAGCGGCAAAACTGCGCCGTTTTGCAGTGTTTGAACGAAATCTGTATCCCGGAAATGATAATAAACCAAAAATAGGGGATACAGAGACAAATTTCGGGCTACTTACGACCCGTCACCACGTCGATGTCCGGCGCATCCTCGGCCTTCATACCAACCACATGATAACCCGCATCCACATGGTGGTTTTCACCTGTGACGCCGCTGGACAAATCTGACAGCAGATACATGGCGGACTTGCCAACATCTTCGGTCGTGACATTGCGACGCAACGGCGCGTTCAGCTCGTTCCATTTCATGATGTAACGGAAATCCCCGATGCCAGAGGCCGCAAGCGTTTTGATCGGTCCTGCAGACAGCGCGTTGACGCGAATGTTTTTCGGACCCAGATCCATCGCCATATATTTCACCGACGCTTCAAGCCCGGCTTTCGCAACCCCCATGACGTTGTAATGGGGCATAACTTTTTCCGCACCATAATAGGTCAACGTCAGGCAAGACCCTCCGTCGGTCATCAGTTTTTCTGCACGCTGCACAACGGCGGTGAACGAATAGATCGAAATGTTCATCGTCATCTCGAAATTCGCAGCCGAGGTATCAACATAGCGCCCGCGCAACTCATTTTTGTCAGAAAATCCAATGGCATGGACCAAAAAGTCCAACTTGCCCCAAGTCTTTTCCAGATGCGCAAACACGGCGTCGATCGACGCCTCATTGGTCACATCACAATCCATCACAACCGGGTCGCCAAGGCTTTCGGCCAATGGTTTGACCCGCTTGCCCAAAGCGTCACCTTGATAGGTAAATGCCAGTTCCGCGCCTTGCGCCGCACATTGCTTCGCGATGCCCCATGCGATGGATCGATCATTGGCAACACCCATGATCAAGCCGCGTTTTCCTGCTAATAGTCCCACCGACATAATGTATTCCTTATTGTTTTGGGCCGAGCCGCTCGACCCTCACATATAGAGATGGCCGCAGGCGTTCAAGCCGAAGGGCGTTTTGCGCGCCGCGCCAAGTTTTCGAGCGATATATTTGTCCCCGAGCGCAAGCCAATGCGCAGGCAGGCGATGATGGAAATGACGCTCAGGATCAGCCAGATTGCGCCCCAAAACACGGTGGGGCCACCGACAATTTCCGACAAAATTCGCGCATCGGATCGGGCCTGTGATCGGGCCAGCGTGTCCGAAAAAATATCGTAAGGCACATAGATCATATTGATCAGCCCTAAAGCGCGCAAAATCAGATCATTCAGATCGTGGCTCAAAAAGTAAGCCACCGCCAAGAAAACGGCCCCCGTTAGAACCCCATACAATATCGGAAAAACACCACTCATGTAGATGAGCGTTACCAAAATCAACAATGCGCCAAGCGCGCCCAAAGCAATGCGGTCAAGGTTGGTGCGCAACGCCAGCAAAAAGAACAGGATGCCGAAAAACAGCGATCCCAAATAGCCCGCTGAAACAATCCAAAACGGGCTGCCCCCGGTGGTGATCGCATGCCCCCCTTGCATCGGGGACAGGGACAATTCGCGCACAGCCCCCCCGGTCAACCAAGCGGCAAGCCCGTGGGAAAACTCATGCAGAAAAATCACCAACATCTTGGCTGGAAACAGGGCAGGGGTGTTCCAAAGCAACAGCACCAGCGCGGTCAGTGCAATCAGTTGCCAATGTCCGCGCAAGGTGGTCATCGTTTGATTATTGCTTCGTCCAAACTTGGCTACGGCACAACACCGCGGCCACGCAGCCGGACACTTTCAGCTCCGTGCCGTTCAACTGCATCTTTGAGGAATATGTCTTGTCCTGATCCGGCGCCCAGATTTTGCCCCCGGACCATTTGTTGTCGCCTTTGGCGTTCATGCCCCAGATGATGCGCTTGTTCAGCCAAGCGTGGTCTTTGGCGGAAACACCTTCGCCGCTAACCACATCAACGATCGTGCCGCAAACTTTGTCCGCGCAATCGCCAACCTGCACCAAAAGATACCCGCCCGTTTCGCCAGATTCGGTTTTATAGACGCCATCAATGGCCATTGAAGCGGATGGAAGGGCAAAAAATGCCGCTGCCATCAAAAATTTCTTTATCATCGTTGGTCCCTTTCAATCGGCCTCTTTTCAATCTGCGGTCTTCGGCGTAGGTCACCGCTTGGCAAACCTAACACAAAACGGGCCTTTGAACATGATCTTCTTTCCCGCCATCGACCTCAAGGATGGACGTTGCGTCAGATTGCTGCGCGGCGATATGGATGCGGCAACCGTGTTCAGCGAAACGCCCGGCGATCAGGCGGCGAGCTTTCAAGACCAAGGGGCCGATTGGCTGCATCTTGTGGATTTGAACGGCGCTTTTGAAGGACGTCCCGTGAATGGTGCGGCGGTGGATGCGATTTTGTCGCGTCTTGATATTCCGGTTCAATTGGGCGGCGGTATTCGCGATCTTGCCACCATTGAAGCTTGGCTAGCCAAAGGCATCGCAAGGGTCATTCTTGGAACTGTGGCGGTCCGCGATCCCGGCTTGGTCAAAGCGGCTGCAAAAGCCTTTCCGGGCCAAGTGGCGGTTGGCATAGATGCCAAGGGCGGCATGGTCGCGGTCGAAGGCTGGGCAGAGGCCACGGATATGGCCGTTGCTGATTTGGCAGGTGAATTTGCGCAAGCCGGTGTCGCGGCGATCATTTATACCGATATTGACCGGGACGGGGCGATGGGGGGCCCGAATGTGGACGCCACAGCTGCCTTGGCCCGTGCGACACCTATTCCAGTGATTGCATCGGGAGGCGTGTCATCCATTGACGATCTGATTGCCTTGCGCGATTGCGGCACGCCGCTGGAAGGCGCGATTTCAGGGCGCGCGATTTATGATGGTAAAATTGATGTGGCTGAAGCGGTTTCAACCCTGAAATCGACCTGATCTCTTAGCGCGGTATCGTCAAAACCGCCTTCAATCCGCCAAGGCTTTTGCTGTCATCCAGCAGCAACTGCCCGCCGTGGACCCGCGCCACATCCAGCACAATCGCAAGCCCCAGCCCAGAGGCCGCGCCTGCATCCTGATTGCGCGCTTCATCCAGCCGCGTGAAGGCGCGCATGGCGTTTTCCCGTTCCGAAAGCGGTATGCCGGGGCCATCATCCTCGACGCAAATGGTTAAAGACCGCGATGACATCGCCGCACTCATTTCAACCATCCCCCCATATCGCAGCGCATTGTTCAACAGGTTCTGCACTGCCCGGCGAAAGGCGGATACGCGCAAGGGAATTTCTCTGGGCCGCATGGTTTTTGACGCCGTAAATTGCACCCGATCCGCGGTCCCCGGCGTTTCGGCAATGATGGAACGCAGCAAAGCCACCGGATCGGTCAGCACCGCATCCTCGACAGAGGTATCGCGGGCAAAATCGATGAAACTGTCGATCATTGCTTCCATTTCAGAAATATCGACCTCAAGGGCCGTCAAATCCTCTGGCTCGCTGGCTGTTGCCAAAGCCAGCCGCATCCGCGTCAGCGGCGTGCGTAGGTCATGACTGACCCCTGACAACATCAAGGTGCGTTGTTCCATGTGCCGTTCAATCCTTTGGCGCATGGACAAAAATTCCAACCCCGCACGGCGCACTTCATCGGCACCAGACACCCGGTAGGGCACATTTCGCCCTTTGCCAAAAGCCTCTGCCGCCCCTGCAAGCCGGGTAATCGGGCGCACTTGATTGCGCAAAAACAGCACCGATATCAGCGTTAAAACGAGGGCAGAAAAGGTCATAATCACCAGCAGTTGATGCGGGTTAGACGTCGACATACGCTTGCGCGGCGCGATGATGCTAAGAACCCCCGCGCTGGTCGGCGCTTTGATCTGCACCTCGCGAAAATTGCTCTGCAAATCTATGTAAAGCGCGCGTTCCAAAACGGTTTCCATCGTCGGTTTGATCCGGCGTCCCGACAAATCGTACCAATCATTGCGAAACCCCGGCTCAAACGCCCCATCGGGGTCAAGCGCCAAGGACAGCTGCAAAGCCTGTGCATCCCTCAAGGTTTCGTCACTCAACGCCCCCTTGCGTTCTAAATCCGCAATGATGGTTTTGGTCTCCAGCGCCACACCCAGCGCCAGTTGCCGCGTCACCCCGTCAAAATGCCGTTGAATAAAGCCAGCGCCCACGATCAGTTGCAGCGCGATTAGCGGTACCAACATAATCAACAAAGCGCGTCCAAAAAGGCTGCGTGGCATATAGCGTTTAAGCCATGTAAAACGTATCATGGCGCGACATTATGGTCGTGGACGCAGAATGAAAAGGAGCCCAGCCCCATGGGTGACGCAGAACATTGGATCGCGGATGATCTTCGCAGCGTTTTGGCCCCTAATCCGGGGCCAATGACCCAAAAGGGCACGAATACCTTTATTCTGGGGCGCGGTCGCGTGGCGGTAATTGATCCTGGCCCGGATATCCCTGCGCATATGGACGCGATCTTAGCGAGCCTTGATCCCGGTGAGCGGATTGAAGCGATCATTTGCACCCATAGCCATATCGACCATTCGCCCTTGTCGCGCGCACTATCGGCGCGGGTTGAAGTGCCTGTTCAGGCTTTCGGGCGCCATGACGCGGCGCGCAGCCCATTGATGGCAGGGCTAGGGGATATCGGCGGCAGCGAAGGGCTCGATCTGGCGTTCGAGCCGGATAT
>CAZBBZ010000081.1:0-9811 GCA_964489925.1 uncultured Rhodobacterales bacterium | reverse complement strand
CTGCGCCAAAAAGACTTTGAACAAATGTCGCTGGCCGAAATCAACGACGCCAAACGCGCCATCGCCGCGATTGAGCTGCCCGTAAAACCGATTGCATCGCGCCGCACCCGCGCGGATCAACGCGGCCGTATCGCAGATTGGCGCAGCACCATGCGCGTCGCAATGCGCAACGGTGGCGAGTTGCGCGCCCTGTCCCATAAAGCCCGGCGCAAGCAATGGCCCAACTTGGTGGTGATTTGCGATATTTCCGGGTCCATGTCCGGCTATTCGCGCATGTTGCTGCATTTTTTGCACGCCGCCTCCAACGCCAAGGGCGTGGGCTGGGCTAAAGTTCACGCCTTTGCCTTTGGCACCCGCTTAACAAACATCACCCGCGCTCTCGATCGGCGCGACGTGGACGAAGCGCTGGACATCGCGGGGCGCGAGGCCACCGATTGGGAAGGCGGCACCACAATCGGTCGTTGCCTTGAAGACTTTAACCGCGACTGGTCCCGCCGGGTTTTGGGCCAAGGCGCGGTTGTGCTGTTGATTACCGACGGGCTTGATCGGGACGATGCGGGGCAATTGGCAAAACAAGCGGAACGTTTGCAATTATCGTGCCGCAAGCTGATTTGGCTAAATCCACTGCTGCGTTGGGAAGGATTCGAGGTCAAAGCCGCTGGCATGCGCGCCCTTTTGCCATACGTGGACAGCTTTCGCGCGGTCCATAACCTCGCCTCGCTCCATGATCTATCGGCTGCCCTGAACCTCGCCGGTGATAAAGGCGAAAAAGAGCGCCTTATGCGCGGGGTCACAGCAGCTGAAACCCGGTGACCGCCCCCTATGTGGGCGGTCGCAATTTTGTTTTGCGCGGCGCGCGCAGCGGTCCCTCGCCGGGACGGGCAGGTATTTTTGGCAAGAAGAAAGGTGGGGCTGGAAACAAGATGGATTTCGCCCCATATTTTATACGCGATAAAAAGGGAGCGCTTGATGTTGGCAGCGCACGATCAAATTGTCGAAACGGCGTTGCGCTGGATCGAGAGCGGCAAAAAAGCTGCCTTGGCGACGGTTGTGCAAACGTGGGGTTCTGCGCCGCGCCCTGCCGGGTCACAGCTTGTGATTTCGCAAGATGCAGAAATTCAAGGCTCGGTGTCCGGCGGATGCGTTGAAAGCGCGGTTGTGAGCGAAGCCCTTGATGCGCTGGAAGACGGCAAATGTCGCTTGTTGGAATACGGGGTTTCCGATGACGATGCTTTTGCGGTCGGGCTGGCCTGTGGCGGCACTATTCGCATCATGGTTGAACCAATTGCCGTCGGCCAAGGGCCAAGCATCGCCCTTTTGCAAGACCTTGCCGCGCGTCGCCTTGCCCGCCAAGCCGCAGTCCTCGCCACCAATACAGACACTTGGGAGCGGCGGTTTGTCGACGGCGATGATCCTTTTGCTGATCTGGCAGAAAAGGCCCTTTTGACGGATAAATCCGGCTTTCAAGATCAATGGTTCTTAGCAGTTTATAACCCGCCGTTGCGCATGGTTGTTGTCGGTGCGGTTCATATCGCGCAGCCACTGTCGGTGATGGCACGTGAAACCGGGTATGATGTTCATGTCATCGACCCGCGCGAAGCTTTTGGTGCCCAGCACCGGTTTCCGGATTTGCCCATCAGCAACGACTGGCCCGATGAAGCGCTCGAAAACCTGGGCATTGATGCACGCACCGCGCTTGTCACGCTCAGTCATGATCCCAAAATTGACGACCCGGCACTGACGGTTGGGCTGGCGTCCCAAGCATTTTACATCGGCGCGCTTGGATCGAACCGCACCCATGCCAAGCGGGTGGCGCGCTTCACGGAGGCGGGATTTAGCCACGCGCAAATCTCAAAAATTCATGCCCCTGTAGGCGCGAACATCGGCTCAAGCACGCCTGCCGAAATTGCCCTGTCCATTCTTGCCCAAGTGACCGAGCGGCTGCGGCGGCCCGACACACGCCCACCCGCATGACTTTTGGTGAAATCAGTATTGATCAAGCGCAAGACACCATCCTTGCCCATTCGCTTAAAGCTGGCGAGGCGCGGTTGCGCAAAGGGCGCAAACTAACGTCGGACGATGTTGACCTGTTGCGCGCGGCGGGGGTGCAAACCGTTTGGGCGGCGCGGCTTTCGGGCGATGATGTGCACGAGGATGAGGCGGCCAACGCCTTGGCCGCGGCAATGGTCGCACCGGGCATTTCGGCGCGCGCGCCTTTTACGGGCCGTGCCAATTTGCAAGCGGATGCGCGCGGCTTGGTGTCCGTGGACGCGGGCCTGATTGCCGCGCTCAATCAAATTGATGAAGGCATCACCTTGGCCAGTTTGCCCAATCTTGCCCAAATCACCGCCCGCAGTTTGGTCGCGACGATCAAAATTATTCCCTATGCGGTGCCGCGTGCAGCATTGGATCAAGCGCTCGCACTGTTGCAACGCCCGGTGTTTCAGTTGCACCCGTTTTCGGTGAAACAGGCGGATCTGATCGTCACGGAAACCCCCGGCACAAAACCCGCGCTTACCCAAAAAGGGATAGACGCCGTGCGCGCGCGGCTTGATTCTTTGGGGGTTGAACTGGCGCAAATCGCGACCGTGGCTCACGAGCCTGTCGCCATCAAGGACGCTTTGGCGACCTGCCAGACACGGCTCACCTTGATCCTTGGGGCGAGTGCCACATCTGATCGCGGTGATGTTTGCCCGGCGGCTGTGACCAAGGCGGGCGGGGAAATCACGCGCTTTGGCATGCCCGTGGATCCCGGCAATCTGCTGTTTTTGGGCAAGCTGGATACGCGCAGGGTTATTGGCCTGCCGGGTTGCGTGCGTTCGCCAGCGCTCAATGGCGCGGATTGGGTTTTGCAGCGCTGCATTGCCGGGCTTGATGTGACCAGTGCTGACATTGCGGCCATGGGTGTGGGGGGATTGCTCAAAGAAATTTCGACCCGCCCGCAGCCGCGCCAAGGCAATGCCCGCGCGCCGGAGCGTCCCAAGGTTCGTATTATGCTGCTTGCGGGGGGCAAGTCGTCACGCATGGGCGGTCAAGACAAGCTGATGCGCACCATTGACGGCGTGCCGCTGATTGCGCGCGCAGCTTCCGCCGCAGTTGGATCGCAAGCAGACGGCGTTCATGTGGTGCTGGGTCAAGACTTTGCTGCCGCGCGCGAAGATGCCTTACGCGGGTTGGACCTAGAAACCCACATCGCGCAAGAGGCGCGCGAAGGCATGGGCGGGTCCATTCGTGCAGGTCTTGGCATAATTCCAAACGATACGGATGCGGTGATTTTGGCGCTGGCAGATATGCCGGACATCACATCCGATCACTTCAATCAGTTGATCAAAGGCTTTGCCCCAACCAAGGGGCACTCCATCGCGCGGGCTGTAACTGCGACGGGTAAGCCGGGGCATCCGGTGTTGTTCGGGCGGCGCTTTTTTGAAGCTCTTTCCAATTTGTCCGGTGACGAAGGCGCGCGCGGCATATTGAAACAAGCCCGCGATTACATTGTGGATATACCAACACGGGGCGATAGCGCGCTTATCGATCTTGATACGCCGGAAGACTGGGAAAATTGGGAGAAAAGCCGCTAGTTCGGCAACCGCAAAACTTTGGTCTGGCTGCGTTTTTGAATGCGCACGCCATCGTCACCAATGCCAGCAACCGTCCAGCCGCTAATCCGCTGACCATTTTTGACCTTTTCGATGCGTCCCTGCGCCGTGCGCAGCAAGGCGTGGCGATTGCTGGACTTCCCGAAAATGCCAATCAAGCTGAGATTGCCCAAATCGAGCCCATCACGTATTGTCGCAACAGAGGCCACACGCGCACTGCCCGGGATCTGCAACTGGTTTGACGGGGTTGTTGCGCGCGGGGTTTGACGGGCAGCGACGCGCGCGGCTGCCGAGTTGCGCTTTTCAACGATCGCTGCGGCTCGTTGCGCCAAGTCTGATGGACGTTTCAGCGGCAAATAAGACGCCATCACACCCGCGCTAGCAGAAACGCCGCCAAGCGGAACTTTCTTCATATCCCTCTTTTTTGGCGCTGGAATGTTTGCGTCTTGAAGCGGGTCAATCGCCGTATTTTCAATCGCAGTCGTTTCTAAAGGCTTATTTTCAATCACCGCACTAGCCGCCGCAACTGATGTGTCCTCTGGGGTAACTGGCGCAACAGTTGGTTCCGTTGCAGGCGCAGCGGCCACTACCACATCTGCAGTATCGGCTGGTAGTTTACGCAGCCGGGGCGCTGGTGCCAAACCAGCTTCATCAAATACCATCAAAGATGCCAACCGCGCCTTTGCCGCCCGATCGTCAAAAATCGACTGCATCGACTGCTTTACATCGCGCGGCATCGCCGCATCAATCGTAGGCTGGCCAAGTGCAAGTTGCAGCGCGCTTTCTTGGCCGGGAACCTGAATATCCGCCGCAATGCTCGCGCTCTGCTTGCGGGACAGCTCATCAACAGAAATTTGCGCCACCGCGCCACCAATGTCATCAAGCGGCATCAAATCGCGCTTGCGGGGGTTGGGAATACGCGCGCCGGGTAACTGCGCCGCATTGGCCGCTGCTATGATTGCCGCTTCGCGCCGCTCGTCTTGTGTGACCGCCAAAGACGCAACGATATCTGCTTCCAACCGATCCATCTTGGTCGCTTTCAGGCCGACAAAATCTGCAACCGGGGCGGCAATTTTGGGCCGCGTCAGGCGCAGATCTGCCGAACTGATCGGCGTTTTCATATTTGGCAGTTGGTCCTGCCCATAAATTTCTTCGGGTAATAGCGGCAAAGGGCGTTCTTTTGGCGTCGCCATCGCATTTGGCGCGGCATCGATGGGGCGCGAACGGCGTTGTTTGGGCAAACGATCTAAAAACAGCACATCAAGATTGGCAACTTGAACGCCAAAACCCCGCTTGCGTAGCGGGGCCAAATCTTGCGTGGCTGAAAGAAATTCTATGCCTTTTATGTCGTGAAACATCCCCACCGGTTCACCGTCAACCGCCGAGGATGCCCCGACATCCGGGGGCGGGGGCACTATGAAAGCACCGGGAAAATGACCCGGCATTTCCGGAACGGTGAGTGGGTCAAATTTCGGCATCGCCAAAGGCGGGGACACTGGGTCAATGTGTGCAGGCGCAGGCACCACAAGGTCGCGCACGTGCCGTTGCACATAGGCCCCCAACAAATCGCTCGCCGCATCACTGCGAGGCGCCAATTGCGCGGGCAAGGCATGGGTTTGGCGCGTCAGATCAGCAATTTCTGCAGGATTTTGGTTGATTGCGGCAACTTTGGTTTCAACCCGGTCCCCGGAAAAACTAGGCGTAAAGGCAAGAATAGACCGAAGCTGCCCGCCAAAATCAGAGTTCTTATTTGCCGCCCCTGCCAAAACAAACGGGACCATAATTGCAAGCATGAAACAAGCGGCTTGCATCACCCGCATCCAAGACGAGCTTGCAAGCTCAATCGCCCGCCAAACCGGGCGCTCATCGAACCCTTCTATGTCATCACTCGACGTCACAACCGCATCCTGAAACTTTGCAATCTGTGCAAGCGCCAGAATCTCATCAAGTTTTTTGATCGGCACCGCAGCAACAGCGGTATAGCCCTCGGCGTCTTCAGCGCCAAGCGCAAAACTAAGATCCGCCGGGGTGAACGGCGTGATCGCGCTTAAAGCGCGACCCGCTTCTTCGCGGCGATCCGCGCGCGCTGTGGCTTCCAGACGCAAATGACGCTGTATAATTTGATCATCCGCCAACCAAATTTCTTGGTCCACAAACCCAAGCTCAAGTGTTTGGACACGCGCCAAAACCTGATCAAGCTTCAAATCATATTCAGGATCATCCGTGGCGACACTACCCAAACATTCCTTGGGAACGTCCCCCTCACAGCGAAACACCGACGTGAACTGCGTCGAAATTTCAAGTACGAGTTGGGTCGGGTCCGCGTTCATTTGGTCGTTCTCTTTTCGCTTTTGGCGGTCCAAAAATATGTCTTTTGAGGTTTTTACTGTTCGCCGCGTCTATATTGCGTAAACATTTGAGACCAAACTTGGGCGGCCAAGCGGCAGCGGTTGGGCAATCGTTTGCGCGATCAAACAAAGGGAATACGAAAATGCGGTTCATTTTTTCACTTATCATCCTGTTGCTTTTTTCAGGAAACGCGCTCGCCGAAAGTATCACGCGCACCATTTCCGTCAGCGGCACAGGCGCTGTTGAAATCACACCCGACATCGCGCGGGTTTCCCTTGGGGTTCAAACCCAAGCCCGCACCGCCAAGGATGCATTAAGTGCAAACTCGAAAATCATGGCCGCCGTGATCGAAACCTTGGGCGCAAATGACGTGGCCAAAGGCGACATCCAGACCAACCAATTATCCCTGTTCCCCCAGTGGGAGCGACGCAATACCACGGCCCAAATCATTGGCTACCAAGCCCAGAACCAAGTCTCTATCACCGTGCGCGATCTCACCGCGCTTGGCACCTTGCTTGACCTCCTTAGCCGCGCCGGGGCCAATAATATCCAATCCATATCCTTTGATATTATGGATGCGACCGCCGCCAAAAACCAAGCCCGCGAATTGGCAATCGCAGATGCCCGCGCGCGTGCGGCGCTTTATGCAACCGCCGCCAACGTGCCACTGGGCAAGGTCCTAAGCATTTCGGAAACGGGCGCGCGTATCCCCCAAGCCATGGCCATGGGGCGGGCGCAAATGGAAATGGCCGCAAGCGTGCCGATCGAACAAGGCTCGATGACCATCAATGCGCAAATCAATATGCTCTTTGAAATCGGTGACTAAAAGTCGAGACTAAATAGCAAAGAGGCGGACCAATCAGCCCGCCTCCCCTTAGTCTATAACAGTGCCTTAAGCCGCACCAACCGCAACGGTCAAAGCTTGGTCGAGATCGGCGATGATATCATCGCTATCCTCGGTCCCGATGGACAAGCGCAGCACATTTGGCCCTGCACCCGCTGCTTCTTGTTGCTCCGCAGTCAGTTGGCGGTGCGTGGTGGACGCCGAGTGAATAATCAGCGACCGCGCATCCCCCAAATTCGCCACATGGCTAAAGATCTGCACGTTATCCACGATCTTCATACAAGCTTCATAGCCACCCTTCACCGCAATCGTGAACAGCGCACCAGCCCCTTGAGGACAAACGCTTTCGATCCGGTGATAATAGGGCGAGCTTTCCAGCCCTGCATAAGTCACCTTTTCAATGCGCGGGTCTTTTTCCAGCCACGCCGCAACGATCTGTGCGTTTTCAACATGACGCTCCATGCGCAAGCTCAGGGTTTCGATCCCCATCAAAGTATAATGCGCCCCCTGCGGGTTCATGGTCATACCAAGATCGCGCAATCCAATAGCAATGCTGTGGAACGTGAACGCCATCGCTTCAAAGGTCTCGTGGAACTTCAACCCATGATAAGCAGGCTCCGGCGCGCTTAGGCTTGGGAACTTGCCGGACTTGGTCCAGTCAAACGTCCCAGAATCAACCACACAACCGCCCGTGACCGTGCCGTTACCCGTCAGATATTTGGTGGTTGAATGAACCACCAAGGTCGCGCCCAAATCAATGGGGCGGCACAGATATGGCGTGGCCGAGGTGTTATCCACGATCAGCGGCACATCCGCCGCATCCGCAATCTTGGCGACCGCCGGAATATCCGTGATGTATCCCCCCGGATTGGCAATCGATTCACAAAACACCGCACGGGTGTCGTCATCAATCGCCGCCTTAAGCGCTGCTTCATCGTCGAAATCAACGAATTTCACGCCCCAGCCGAACCGCTTAATCGTATGGGACAGCTGCGTGACCGTGCCACCATAAAGCCGGGTTGATGCAACAACATTGCGCCCGGGCTCCATCAAAGGAAACAGCGCCATGATCTGTGCTGCATGTCCCGAAGAACAGCACACCGCGCCAACGCCACCTTCAAGGGTCGCAATGCGTTCCTGCAAAACCGCCACGGTGGGGTTCGTTAGACGCGAATAAATATAGCCAACCTCTTGCAGGTTGAACAAAGCCGCCGCGTGATCCGCATCGCGAAACACAAAGGCCGTGCTTTGGTAAATCGGCGTCTGACGCGCGCCGGTGGCGGGGTCGGGTTTGGCACCTGCATGAATTTGCAGTGTTTCAAAACCGTATTCCGGTCCCTCTTGGCTCATGGGTTTTCTCCCTCAATGGTCTGTAGTTTGGAACCCTTTTCATAGAGCATTGAGCCAGCGCCACAAGACTTCAGCGTACGGGCGCACATTTTGGGAAAAACGCATGGGAATTAGGGCTTGGGCCAAACCCCTGTCGCGCGGTGAAAGTCGCTTTTGGGAAAATTGTCCAAAAACTTCGACCAGCACATTTGGTGTAAACACTTTGTTAACCACCTAGATATAGTGTGATTCTCAAGATGTTGTTGCTAACCCCTACAGACAACATCTTCACCCGGCGAGGGGTGGCAATAACTTGGACGCACCAAGCATCCCGGCCGCGCAGGACAGTCGCGGCCGGGACCGGTGGGTTTAGGGGTAACTAAACTGTTCCATTGCTCACAAAAAAACGCCCGAGCAAAACCCGGGCGCAAGTCGGAACGAGGGACAGTGAGACGGCGCGAGGTTCCACTTCGCACCGGTACAAGAAAATGTAGGCCCATTTTCCCGTAGGTTAAGACGATGTAAGCAAATCGTGAAGATTCGGTTACTATCCCCTTTCGCGCAGATTAATTCTCCAGAACGCCCGGCCAGTTCGCCGTCGCCTTGGCGATATTGCCCGGAATATCCTGTGACCAAATCTCGCGCACGCTGGTGTTGAAGTTCAAATACAGCTTGTCCTCATAAACCGTCCAAGCATCCGGCTGCGTCGGCGCCGTGCCGCCCTTTGACACCGCATAGGCGCAATAGCCGCCAAACTGCGGCGCATATTTCGCAGGTGCTGCATCAAACAGCGCCTTGTTTTCGGCACTCGCAAACCGGAACGTCGCCCCGTCATAGGCCGAGGTATGCGCATCATCCCCCAGCACAGGCGCGGCGGCGGTGAAATAGGCCACCGGGTCATAGCCGCGAATGGCGTAGCCCCCGTCGATAAACCATTTCTCTTTGGCACTTGCCATCGGCGCGACCAACGTCACGGCAGAGGCGGTTGCAATCAGGGCGAGGACATCGCGGCGGCTTGGCATTTCAAAATCTCCCATCAGGTGCTGTCTTGTTGATGGGATAGACTTGGGCAGCTTTGCAAAAATATTCCACCCCTCTCGCGCATTGGTGAAAATTGTTACGGGATGGGCAAATGCCGCCAAGCCGCCTATAAGCCCGGACTATGAGCACAAATCCCCCAAATCTGCGCCCCGATCTGGCGCCCGACGCCGCCATCACGCCCGCCGGCAAAAGCAATCAACCGCGGATCGGCATGGTGTCCCTTGGCTGCCCCAAAGCACTGGTCGATAGCGAACGCATCCTGACCCGCTTGCGGGCCGAAGGCTATGCGATTTCCCCCGATTATGCAGGTGCGCAAGCGGTGATTGTGAACACTTGCGGGTTTCTTGATAGTGCCAAGGCCGAAAGCCTAGAGGCGATTGGCGAAGCGCTAGATGCCAACGGGCGCGTGATCGTCACGGGCTGTTTGGGCGCGGAGCCCGAATACATCCAAGGCGCGCACCCCAGCGTTCTGGCCGTCACTGGCCCGCATCAATACGAAGCGGTGATCGACGCGGTCCACAAGGCCGTGCCGCCCTCCCCCGATCCATTCGTTGATCTGCTGCCCGCCAGCGGCGTCAAACTGACCCCGCGCCATTACAGCTATCTCAAGATTTCTGAGGGCTGCAATCACGCCTGCAAATTTTGCATTATC
>CAZBBZ010000080.1:0-9833 GCA_964489925.1 uncultured Rhodobacterales bacterium | reverse complement strand
TCGCCAGCGGTGCCTTACCTCGTGCCGGGTGCGGATCAAGCGAGTGTGCAGGTTGATGGGTTGCGCAGCGAACTCGAAGAACGTCTAGCCGCGCTTGAAAGCGCACCGGGCGCAGAGGCTGTGAAAACTGAAATCGCTGGTGAGTTGTCCGCGTTGCGCGATGAAACCGACACCAAACTTAGCGCGCTTGGCGATACGGTCGCTTCAAGCGATGGTGGCAGTGTAGAAGCGCGGCTATCCCAGCTAGAGACCCGAATTGAAGGTATTGATACCCGCGTTGAAAGCATCGCGACCTCTATCACAGCACTTGGTGATGGTGGTGGCGCGCTTAGCGCAGATGCAGCCGCGCAGTTGACAGCAAATGCGTCTTCGCTTGACGGGATTCGCGCCGAAGTATCGGCGCTTGCGGCCAAAACTGGCACCTTGTCCCAGCGTATTGATGATGTCCAAGTGGCTGCAGAGCGTCGCGTGGAAGAAGCGAAAGCCGAAGCTACTGAAATTGCGCAAGTTGCTGAACAGTCGAAAGTTGCGGCTGAGCTGGAGTCTAAACTTGGCGCGATTTCGCAAGCTCTTGATGAGGGGGGCAACTATGCAGACCCCTTGTCCTTTGTTGCGGCCAATAGTGCGGTGACGATCCCAGAGGCTCTGTCGGGTCCGGCAGAAACCGGTGTTGCGGCACTTGATACTTTGCGCGAAGAATTTGACGTGAAATCCCATGCGGTGATCAAGTCATCAATTCGCGATCAAAGCAGTGATGGCGCCATGGGTAAGCTTGGCTCGTTCTTGCGCAGCCAAGTGGCGACCCGGTCGGTTAAGCCGATTGAAGGTGATAGCCTAAACGCGGTTCTGTCGCGCATGACGGCGCAGTTGTCAGCGGGCGATCTTGGTGCTGTTTTGGCAGAATCCACATCGTTGGATGATTTTTCGAAAGCCTATCTTTCAGATTGGTTAGAGCAGGTGACAACCCGTCATCGTGCAGTTGTTGCTTTTGGTAATCTCGCTTCAGAGATTTCTTAACGCCGTTCTTGGGGGACTGGTTTCGTGATTTGGTCATTTGTTAAGTTTGCGATTTTCTTTTGCATCGTTGCTGCGGTGGCGTTTGGTGCGTCTTACGTCATGGATACGGGCGGTGATGTCATCGTGTCCTTTGGCGGCACCGAGGTGCGCAAATCTCCGATGGAGGCATTGATCTGGCTGGCGGTTGCCTTTGCTGCTTTGTTCCTTGTGTTCAAGCTGGCAGGTTTTCTGGTGGCACTGCTGCGGTTCGTGAACGGCAATGACAATGCCTTGTCGCGTTACTTTGGTCGCAATCGCGAAAAGAAGGGCTATCAAGCGCTTGGCGATAGTGTGATCGCGCTGGCGGCCGGTGATGGCAAAACCGCGATGGCCAAAGCTGCGAAGGCGGATAAATACATTGGTCGTCCCGAAGTCACTGCCTTGGTGAACGCACAAGCGGCGCAAATTACAGGCGACACAGACGCGGCTGAGCGTCACTTCAAGACGCTTCTAACCGATGATCGCACGCGCTTTGTTGGGGTGCAGGGTTTGCTGCGCCAAAAGCTGGACGCGGGCGAAACAGGTACGGCGTTGAAGCTGGCGGAAAAGGCCTTTGCCATCAATCCGCGTCACGACCAAACTTTGGAAACTTTGTTCAAGCTGCAATCGGATGAGCGCGACTGGTCTGGTGCGCGCAAAACGCTGCAAGCGCGGATTTCTGCACGGACGTTGCCAAGCGATCTTGGCAAACGTCGCGATGCGGTGTTGTCGCTGGCTGATGCTTTTGCTGAAGTCGAAAAGAAAGACACGGCTGCGGCCAAAAATGCAGTGTCAAAGGCTGTAAAGATTGCGCCGGGGCTGATCCCCGCCGCGGCTCTTTATGCGCAGCTGTTGGTGCAAAACGGCGAAAAGCGCAAAGCGAGTTCGGTTATCCGCAAAGCATGGAAGCAAGCGCCGCATCCTGATCTTGCGGCGGCATTTGCATCGATTGAGCCAGAAGAAACCCACGAAGCGCGGATCAAACGCTTTAAGTCCTTCTTGAAAATTGTGCCCGATCACGCAGAAACGCGGATGTTGGAAGCCGAGCTGCACCTAGCGGCAGAAGATTTCCCTGCTGCGCGCAAGGCGATTGGCGATCTCGCTGAGGTTGACCCAACCGCGCGGTCCTTGTCGATTATGGCTGCGGTTGAACGTGGCACTGGTGCCGAAGAAGCCGTTGTTTCCGGCTGGCTTGCACGGGCGCTGAGTGCGCCGCGTGGGGATGCTTGGATTTGCGACAACTGTAATCACATCCACGGTGAATGGGCGCCGACCTGTGACAACTGCGAAAGCTTTGACACATTGGCTTGGAAGCGTGTGCCGGTGAATGAAGACGCGAAAACCATGGCGGCTGCGATGTTGCCGCTGTTGGTCGGTGGGGAGCAGATTGAAGCTGCCGCTGCCGAAGGTGACACGGGTGACGTGGTTGATGCAGAAGCCGTTGTTGAAGCCGTAGAAGAGTCCGCGGAAGACGCGAGCAAAGCGCCCGCCTGATTGGGTTCTACTAAGGGCCGCGCTTTTGAGTTGGGGCGCCTTAGTAGAAGCTTTGCGGATCAATATCGATCGTCACGCGCAGGCTATTGGGCACGTTAAACTGCCCATACCAATTCAAAATAGCGGCCTGAATATTTACGCCTTTGGGTGATTTCACCAACATGCGCATCCGGTAGCGATTGCGAATGCGTGCGATGGGCGCTGTGGCCGGGCCAAACAGCTGCGCGCCGCCTTGAGTCAAGGGGCCAGAGCCGCGCGCCATGGCCATGGCAAAGCGCGCCACCTCGGTTTCGTTTTCACCCGACACAACGATCCCTGCCATGCGACCATAAGGCGGGCTGCCTGCCATACGGCGTGCATCCGCTTCGGCTTTCCAAAAGGCTTCATCGTCATCGGCCAAGATTGCCTTGATGACTGGGTGGTCTGGTTGATGGGTCTGCAAAAGCGCTGTTCCCGGTTCTTCTTGCCGCCCGGCGCGTCCTGCAACCTGACGGATCAGTTGAAACGACTTTTCAGCAGCGCGCAAATCCCCGCCCTGCAAGCCCAAATCCGCGTCGATCACACCAACAAGGGTTAACAGCGGGAAGTTGTGACCCTTGGCGACCATCTGGGTGCCGATGATGATATCCGCACCGCCGCCTGCAATTTCGAGAATCTTTTCTTTCAGTTTGCGCGCGCTGTCGGCGATGTCTGACGACAAGAGCGCAATGCGCGCATCTGGAAAGGCGGCAACGGCTTCCTCGCCCAAGCGTTCGACGCCGGGGCCGACAGCGGTCAGCTGATCTTCGGCGTCGCAATGGGGGCATTTTTGCGGGATCGGTTTGTCTTCGCCGCATTGATGGCACATGAGGCGGGCCTGAAAGCGATGCTCGACCATGCGCGCATCACAGTGGTCGCAGCCAATCTGATGCCCACAGGCGCGGCACACCATCAAAGGGGCATACCCACGTCGGTTCAAAAACAACAACGCCTGCTGGCCTTTGGCGATCCGCTCGTTGACTGCATCGCGCAACTGGGGCGAAATCCACGTGGACTTTTCCATAACCTCGGCGCGCATATCAATCGCGGCCATGCGGGGCATCACGGCGTTGCCAAAGCGTTCGTTCAGATCGAGCCGTGTGTATTTCCCGGCTTCAGCATTGGCCCAGCTTTCAAGGCTTGGCGTGGCCGATGCCAGCACCACTTGTGCGTGGCAAAGCGAAGCGCGCAGCACCGCCATGTCGCGGGCGTGATAGAGCGTGCTGTCTTCTTGCTTGTAAGAACCGTCGTGTTCTTCATCCACGACGATCAACCCTAAATCGGCAAAGGGCAAAAACAGGGAGGAGCGCGCACCCACGACAAGTTGCGCCTGACCTTCGGCAACGGCGCGATAGGTGCGACGCCGCTCTGCTTGGGTAATGCCTGAATGCCATTCGGCCGGGCGCGTGCCAAAGCGCGCCTCGACGCGCGCCAAAAATTCAACCGTCAGCGCAATTTCTGGAAGCAGGACCAAAGCTTGCCGCCCGGCGCGCAGGGCGTTGGCGACGCATTCCAAATAAACCTCGGTTTTGCCAGAGCCGGTGACGCCTTTCAGCAAGGTCGTCTGGTAAACCCGCTTGTTCGCGTTGGCACACAGGGCGGCAACGGCGGCGGCTTGATCGCCCGATAGAGGCTTGCCGGGCAGGTCTGGATCAAGGCGCGGGAAAGGGGCATCGCGAGGGGCTTGTTCTTCGATCAGCACGCCTTGCTCTACCAGCCCTTTGACCACGGATGTGGATACGCCTGCGAGCCCTGCCAGCTCTGACGGGGAAACCCGTTGATCGCCGTAATCCTCGATCAGCGCTAAGACCCGTTCCCGCGCTGCGGTCAGTTTGTTCGGGGTGGCATCGCCCAAGCGGACCACACGGCGCATGCCCGGCGGTTGCGTGAGCCCCGGCATCCGCATGGCCATGCGCAAAACGCCTTCAAGGGGGGACAGGGTATAGGCGGCCACTTTTTCGAGACAGGCCCGCATAGACGGTGTCATGGGCGGTAGATCAATCAAACGATCAATGGCGCGAATTTTGCTGGGATCAAATGACCCTTCACCGGGTCCCCAAACCACGCCAAACACTTTGCGCGGACCCAGCGGCACCACCACCAATGCGCCCGTTAGAACGCCGCCTTCCGGGGCGCGGTAATCCAGAAACCGATCAAGCGGCTGGGTTGTGAGCACGGCGACAAGACGCCCTTGCTCAAAAAACTCAGGCTCATAGGAGGGCTTGGAAACATTGGTCATGCAAAGCTATTTGCGCAAGCTGGGCGGTCACTGCAACCACCAGTTCTGCACATGCAAAGATGCAATCTTGCCATAATGAGCATGCAAATGTGACACAGTTCTGCCTTAACCTGTGCGTATCCACATTCACAAAGGCAAATTCTCTTTGTATTTCAGGTGCGTGGCTTGCCTACCGCGCCACATCCGGAGCGTAACAAAGTGTCGGAGCATTACGACGTGCACGAAGAAACCATTCGCCAGAAAATTCTGGAAAACCCGGAAAAACTGCTCTCGGATACTGATGTTGTCCGCGCCCTTGTAGGGGCGTCAGAACGCGGATCGGACCGCAAAGTCGTTGATTTGCGTTCAGCGATGGTTAACCGCTTGGAACAGCGGTTGGATGTTTTGCAAGACACGCACCGGGATGTTGTGTCGGCGGCTTATGAAAATCTTGCGGGTACAAATCAGATCCACCGCGCGGTGTTGTCTTTGATTAAGCCACAAAGCTTTGAAGGCTTTTTGGACGCGCTTCAAAACGAACTTTTTGGCATTATCGCGGCAGACGGCATGCATTTGTGCGTCGAAGGCGAGGGGATGCAAGCGGGTGAACCGATTGGCCCTGATGGACCTTTGCGCCAAACGGTGTTGGGCCTGCCTGTTGGTGGCGTCGATGCCTATTTTGGTGCGCGCAATTCCATGCGCTCGGTCTTGCTGCGTCCGGTTCCGGCCTCGGCATCGCTGCTTTACGGTCGCTTGGCGGAAAAGCTACGTAGCGAAGCGGTTTTGCGGATCAATTTGGGTGATGGATCTAACAACGGCATGTTGGTTGTCGGTTCCATGGACAACGCGCGTTTCCATGCAGGCCAAGCCACCGATTTGATGGAATTCTTGGGCGGCGCACTTGAATGCACCGTGCGCCGTTGGCTGACCTAGCCCCAACCACCGGTCAACTTGAGGGCAGCCTGAATGCTTGGTTGGCCTATTTGCGCGGCACGCGCGGCTATAGCGAAAATACTCTGACAGCCTATCAAGCGGATATCGCGCGGTTCTTTGCGTTTTTGACGGGCCACTTTGGGGCGGTGCCAAGCCAAGCGGTGTTGGCGTCGTTGAAAACACCGGACCTGCGCGCATGGATGGCGCGTGAGCGGGCGAGTGGCGCATCGGCGCGGACTTTGGCGCGGCGGCTTTCAGCATTGAAGAGCTTTGCAGGATGGTTGGCGGATCGCGGTGATGTGGATTTATCCGTGATCCAAAGCATGCGCGGCCCGGCCGTAAAAGCGCGGTTGCCACGTCCGATTGAAGCTGGGACCGCCGCGAAGTTGGGCGAAGCGCTGCATGGGCAATCGAAAGACTGGAAATCCCTGCGCGATGAGGCGGTCATCTATTTGATGTATGGCGCTGGTTTGCGGGTGTCGGAGGCGTTGTCCCTGCGCGCTAGTGACCTCCCGCTTGGGGATATGCTGCGCATCACAGGTAAAGGCGGGCGCACCCGCTTGGTGCCAGTGCTGCCTGCGATCCGGGCAGCGATTGCTGCATATGTTGCGGCGCTTTCGCAACCGCTGGACCCTGACGGGCCTTTGTTCATCGCCAATCGCGGGGGCGCGCTAAGCCCGCGTGCGGTTCAAAAGACGATGGAAACCCTGCGCCTTAAATTGGGTTTACCGCCAAGCGCGACGCCGCATGCCTTGCGTCATTCTTTTGCCACCCACTTGCTGGACGCGGGCGGGGATTTGCGCACGATCCAAGAACTGTTGGGCCATGCGTCGCTTTCGACCACGCAAGTTTACACGAACGTTAGCCAGTCGAGGCTGCTCGATGTTTACCGTTCTGCGCATCCGCGGGCTGAAAATTGATGACGTTGCGTTAAGTTTCCAATGGCCATCATCGGGCAACTGGCATAGAGCCTATGTCTATGTTGTTTGCGCGCGCCTTTGCGGTACATCTTTTTACAGCGACCGGGTCGGTTCTGGCGATGCTGTCGATTTTAGCGGCTGCGAAAGGCGACTGGTCCACCATGTACCTATGGCTTTTGGTCGCGCTTCTGGTCGACGGCGTCGATGGCCCAATGGCCCGTGCCGTGAACGTCAAGAAGTACGCGCCCCAATGGGATGGCGAGCTGCTGGACCTGATTATTGATTATCTAACTTACGTGTTTATTCCGGCCTATGCCTTGTTCGTTTCAGGGCTGTTTCCTGGTTGGACCGGGTGGATCAGCGTGGGGATTATTGTTTTTACCAGCTCAGTTTATTTCGCTGATACCCGCATGAAGACCGAGGATTACAGCTTTTCCGGCTTTCCGGGGTGTTGGAATATGGTGGTGCTGGTGTTTTTCGCACTGAACCCGCCGTGGCAGGTGATGACGGCAATTGTCATCGCGCTTGCCATTGTTCAGTTTTTGCCGGTGAAGTTCATTCATCCCGTGCGCACCCCGATGTGGCGGCCGCTGAATCTTGGGATGACAGCGCTTTGGATGATTACGGCGGTGATTGCGGCTTGGACCGACTTTAAGGGCGTGCCGTCGGTTGTGCTTTTGGGGCTGATGCTGTCTTCGATTTACTTGATGGGCGCGGGTCTGGTCCAGCAAGGTCTTGCGCGCCGCTAGGCTCTGACTTGTTCTAGGCGGATGGCAATGCCACTGTTGGGCCTCGCGGCGAAGGATTGGCACATGAGCATTTACTTTGAAGGTGGGTTTGAACGTATCTTTGGCACTTGGCCAATGAAAGGTGCGGCGTGCCAACAAGCGGTCGAGGCTGCGATTGCCGCAGGTTACCGCGCCATTGATACTGCACAGTTGTATGAAAATGAGGATGCGGTTCGCGCAGGCATTGTTGCCAGTGGCGTGCCCGTGGGTGAGCTTTTGATCACCACTAAGGTGCATCCTGACAATTTCGGCGAAGACGCGTTTATGGCTTCGGTTGAGGCGTCGCTAATAGCGTTGGGACTAGAGGCGGTTGATGTGTTGCTGCTGCATTGGCCCCCGGCGGGGGAGGATGTTGGACCGTCTTTGAAGCTGTTAAACCAAGCTTTGCAACGCGGTTTGGCCAAGGCTGTGGGTGTAAGCAATTACACATCCACAATGATGCGCAAAGCGGTCGAGATCATTGACGGCCCAGTGGCGATCAATCAGGTGGAGTTCCATCCGCTCTTGGATCAATCAAAGCTGCTGGCAACGTCGGAAGAAACGGGCATTCCCCTGTCGGCTTATTGTTCCATCGCCAAGGGAGCGGTGTTCAAGCACCCTGTTATGAACGATATCGCCGCGCGCTATGGCAAAACCGAGGCGCAAGTGGCGCTGCGTTGGGCCTTGCAAAAAGGGGTGGCCGTGAACACGAAATCCGCGACGCCCAAGAATATTGCGGCGAATTTCGATGTGCGGGATTTTTGCTTGTCGTCAGTGGATATGGCGCGGATTGATGGGATTGGCACGGCTATGGGGCGGATCGTGGATGGACCGCGGGTGCCGTGGTTACCGAAATGGGATTGAGCGCTAACTTTAGACGCTCGACACACCCAAAGCTCACTTCGTATTCACGCGCTTTGACAGGTCCGCGTGGCTTTCCACCCGCTCTGAGTAACGATCCACCAAGTAATCCGCGCGATCTCGGGTTAGCAGGGTGAACTTCACCAGTTCTTCCATCACATCCACAAGTCGGCGGTAGTGCGAGCCGTCCTCTAGGCGGCCTTTGGGGAACTTCATAAAGGCCTGCGGGATTGAGGATTGGTTTGGGATCGTCAACAGCCGCATCCAGCGGCCTAAAATGCGCAGTTGATTGACCGTGTTGAAGCTTTGGCTGCCGCCACAAACCTGCGCCACTGCAAGCGTCTTGCCTTGGGTCGGGCGCACGCCGCCAAGCGACAGGGGAATCCAGTCGATTTGCGTTTTCATAATCCCGGTCATCGCGCCGTGGCGTTCTGGGGATACCCAAACGAACCCCTCGCACCAGGTCGCCAGTTCGCGCAGTTCTTCGACCTTGGGGTGGCTGGGGTCCTCGCTATCTGGCAAGGGCAGTCCGGTTGGGTCAAAGAACTTCGTTTCGGCCCCTAGGTTTTCAAGGATACGACCCGCTTCTTGCGCGCAAAGCTTGGAATAGGACGTTTCGCGCAACGAGCCATAAAGCAGCAGGATCTTCGGAGGATGGTCCGACCCTGCCGCAAGCGTTTCCCGGTCTGGGGCAAAAAACGCATCGTCAACGATGTTTGGCGTATCGCTCATCGTGCGCAGTCCTATCCCAAAGCGGCGCTGCACCGCCCGCAGGTGCCCGCGTGTTTATGCGCGCCAACATCATCCAGGATTTTCCAGCAGCGTTGGCATTTTTCGCCTTCCGCCTTGGCAAAGACGACGGCGACGTCTGCCACGTCTTCTAAGCGGAACGCGCCATCGGGGACGTCTGCATCGCTGATGGTGATGCCGCTGGTGATGCAGCTTTCGGCAAAATCCATGTCGGCCAGTGCTGCGCGGGTATCGGCGTCAGCGATGTAAACGGTTGGGGCGGCTTCGAGCGAGGAGCCGATGTTTTTCTCGCGCCGCTCGACTTCGATCGCACCTGTCACAACCCGGCGTACTTGCCGGATCTTGGCCCACTTCGCCGCCAAAGCGTCATCGCGCCACGCGGTTGGCGTGTCGGGGAAGTCTTGCAAGTGTACGCTGTCTTTGGCGTCCGGGTTGCGGTGCAGCCAGACGTCTTCCATGGTGAATACCAACATCGGGGCCAGCCAAGTGGTTAGGCGTTCAAACAGCAGATCAAGCACCGTGCGACAAGCTTGGCGGGTCGGGTCATTGGCCGCGTTGCAGTACAAAGCGTCCTTGCGGATATCGAAATAGACCGCGCTTAGATCAACCGTGCAGAACTGAAACAGCGCTTGAAACACGCCTTGGAAATCGTACTTGCGATAACCCTCGCGCACAATGCCATCGAGTTCGGCCATGCGGTGCAGTACCCAGCGCTCTAGCTCTGGCATCTGGGCGGTTTCAACGCGATCCGTGCTTGCGAACCCATCTAGATTGCCCAGCATAAAGCGCATGGTGTTACGCAAGCGGAGATAGCTATCAGCGCCGTTTTTCAGGATT
>CAZBBZ010000079.1:0-9880 GCA_964489925.1 uncultured Rhodobacterales bacterium | reverse complement strand
TGAATAGGCGGTTCAGCTTCGCACCGCCAAAGCACACATTGCCGACGATTTCGGGGATGTGAATTTTGCCGATCAGCGCACCATCTGGCGTCAGGCAATGCACCCCATCAGCAGCAGAGCTCCAGATACGGCCCGCGCGATCTAGCCTGAACCCGTCGAACACGCCGTTTCCACAATCCGCGATGACCTCACCACCTGAAAGAGAGCCATCCGCACCAACCTTGTGGCAGCGAATATGCGCAGGTCCACCCGGCGTATGGGTCGCGCCACTATCGGCGATGTATAACAGGCTTTCATCCGGCGAAAACGCAAGACCGTTGGGTTTCATATAATCGCCCGCAACAAGGCGCACATCGCCCGTGTCAGGGTCGACCCGATAGACGTTGCAGGCATCAATTTCGGCATCTGCGCGGCTGCCTTCATAATCAAGCATAATCCCGTAAGACGGATCCGTGAACCAGATCGAGCCATCTGATTTCACCACAGCATCATTGGGGGAGTTCAGGCGCTTACCATCAAAGCGATCCGCAATCACCGTCACCGATCCATCAATTTCCGTGCGCGTCACCCGGCGGCTTAGGTGTTCGCAGCTAATCAGCCGCCCTTGCCGATCCACCGTGTGCCCGTTGCTGTTGTTGGAAGGATCGCGAAACACGGACACGCTGCCGTCGGTTTCATCAAAGCGCATGATCCGGTTGTTGGGAATATCGGACCAGAGCAAATAGCGCCCCGCAGCGAACCAAACCGGACCTTCGGACCACCGCGCCCCAGTCCAAAGCCGTTCAACCCGCGCGTGACCGATAATGCACTCGTTAAAGGATGGGTCGAACGCTTCGAACCCTGTGCCGTCGATTACACCAAACATCTGTTGTCTCCCTAAAGCCGTTCCGGTTTTTCCGGTCGCATCGGTTTTCGTGATGCGGATTTTTATCGCCAACTTAGCGTATTTTTACGAAATGGCGAAGCGTCAAGCAAATCCGTTGAACGCCACCTTTAGAAATTGCACGCATAACAATTCGCATGTTGATCCTGTGGCGCGGTCTGCCTATCGCTTGGCACATGATTGAAGACATCGCCCGTTTTGCGCAGCTATCCGTGCCCCATCTTTACCTAACCTGCGGCGCGGTGGTGCTGGCGGGATTGGTGCGCGGATTTGCAGGCTTTGGTTTATCGGCTATTCTGATGGCCTGTTTGGCTTGGCTGATTGCGCCCAAAGAGCTGATCCCGGTTGCCTTTATGCTGGAAGCCGCCGCGTCGCTGGCGATGTTGCGCGGTGGAATGAAACGCGCGGATTATTCAGTGGTTTGGGGGCTGGCGCTTTGTTCGGCGCTTGCGGTGCCGATTGGGATGTTTGCCACCACAACCCTGCCTATCGAGACTTCAAAAACAATCGCCCTTTTGTTGGTGCTTGGTCTTGCGATTGCCCAGCTGTTTCGCCTTACCCCTGCGTTTTTGGCGACGAGATCAGGGCTTTATGGCACTGGTTTTCTAGCCGGGATCGCCACCGGACTGGCGGGAGTTGGCGGCATGGTCGTTGCACTATATGTGCTTGCCTCTGACCGGAAGCCTGCGCAAATGCGGGCCAATCTCGTGATGTTTCTCTTCATCGCGATGTTCACATCCGCTGTGACCTATTTTGGCTATGGGCTGTTTACCCAAGTCACTTTGGCCCGCGCGGTTTTGATGATACCGCTGGTTCTTCTGGGCGTGGGGGTCGGCTCGGCTTTGTTCCGGCCCGCGCTCGCCCCATTTTACAAGCGATTTTGCCTGTTTTTATTGGCGGGATTGGCACTGAGCGGTCTGGCAAGACTAATGGTTTAGCTCCAATGGTCTTGCCAAGTCTTTTAGGCCAAGGCCTTATCCAAATCCGCTGCAATCTCTGCCGCTTTTGCACGGTCCAAAGGCATAAGCGGCGCGCGCACTTGCGCCCAAGCAGCGTTGCCGCGACGGTGCGCGACCAGAGCTTTCAGGGATGGAATTTGAGCATAGCGCGTTGTTAGGCTGCGGATCGCGTCAACAGCGGTTTGCGCGCTTTCATCCCCGTCAAAGCGACGGCGCAACAGGTCTGGCATGACATTTGCCGCCCCCGTGATGCACCCTGCCCCGCCGATTTCAAGCAAGCGTCCCATAAGCGGGTCCGCCCCGGTCATGATCGCAAAATCATCCGGGAAGCGCGCTTTCATCTCTGCCAGATTATCCCATTTTCCCGAACTATCTTTGATGCCAACAAACACACCGGGATAGGCCGCGCGCAGGCGTTCGATCACATCATGGGTGATGGCCACCCCGCTGATATGGGGGATGTGATAGAGCAGCACTTTCAAGCGATCATCGGCAATTTGATCGACCACGGCGGCAAAAGACGCAAACAACGCATCGTCACTCAGCGGTTTGTAATAAAACGGCGGCAGCATCAGCACTTGGGTGATCCCCAAAGACAGCGCATGACGGCTTAGATCGGCCACATCCGCAATCGCGGCCGCCCCAACGCCGGGCAAAAGCGCGTCTGGCGCAATGCCGCTTGCAACCAAGGCTTCAAGCACGGCTTTGCGTTCTGCAAGGATTAGGGAGACCGCTTCGCCGGTGGTGCCAAGAGGAGCAAGACCATTGCAACCTTCGCTCAACAGCGCTTTGGCATGTTCAATCAACAGATCGGTCGCAACCGATCCATCGGCGGCCAACGGCGTTGCCGTGGCACAATATACTCCGGTAATCACCTAAGGGACCTCCATCAAACCGTACTGCTTGGATTAAGCCCTGACATCAGGACAAGGCCCATCGCGCGCCGTCAAAAGCACGTCTATAGGGCAGGTGCAAGACCCGCCTGTGGCTCCAGTTTTCGCAAGCTTCCCCCCACGGGATGCCAGCAATGCTTAACTTTCGATGACCTCAATCGACGCCACATCAGATGGCGCAGCTGATTCCACCGGTAGATTTGGACCCGTAAAGGCCCAAACAGCGGCGGTGACGGTCAGTACCAAAGCAAGCAGTACGTGTTTTACGCGAACAATCATAACAAGATCCCCAACAATAGTGAAAAGACTGTCACACAATCATTGCGATTCGCCCAACGGGTTTTTCGCGCGTCAGAGTTGACCTGTGGTCATGCTGCACCATTTTAACAAAAAATTCTTGGACAATTGAATTAGAACGAGACAGGTTTTAGCCGCTTACGGGGCAGCTACCGCCAGTGGTCGTTGTTTTGACCAAAACGCCTTGCGCGCAGTTCTCACTTGCCTATCCAGCCAAACCCGTCGATCTTGCGCGAAACATCCCTGTTTTTGCGTCAAAAGGATCCAAACGATGGCTCGCAAAACTGCTCAAGACTTGCGGTCCGCGCGTTGGTTTGCGCCGGATGACTTGCGCTCTTTTGGGCATCGCTCGCGCGCGATGCAGATGGGCTATTCCCGCGACGATTGGGACGGCAAGCCGATCATTGCGATCATCAACACCTGGTCTGATATCAACATGTGCCACGCGCATTTCAAGCTGCGGGTGGAGGATGTGAAACGCGGTATTTTGCAGGCCGGGGGCTTTCCGTTGGAACTGCCAGCGATTTCGCTGTCCGAACAATTCGTGAAGCCGACCACCATGCTTTATCGCAACTTTCTTGCGATGGAGACCGAAGAACTGTTGCGTCAGCATCCCGTAGATGGCGCGGTCCTGATGGGGGGCTGTGACAAGACCACGCCGGGGCTGATTATGGGCGCCACTTCGATGAATTTGCCCGCGATTTTCATGCCCGCAGGCCCGATGCTGCGCGGCAATTACGCAGGGCAAGATTTGGGATCAGGTTCTGATGCTTGGAAGTATTGGGACGAACGGCGGGCGGGCAATATCAATGCCGCAGAATGGCAAGGCGTTGAGGCGGGCATCGCGCGCTCTTACGGGCATTGCATGACCATGGGCACCGCGTCCACCATGACGGCCATTGCCGAAGGCTTGGGCATGTGTTTGCCCGGCTCATCCTCTATTCCGGCGGCAGATAGCAATCATATCCGCATGGCTGCCGCATCTGGGCGGCGGATCGTGGACATGGTTTGGGAAGACCTTAAGCCAAGCGATATAATGGATGCGCGCGCGGTTAAGAACGCAATGGCCGTGGCGATGGCGACGGGCTGTTCCACCAATGCGATTATTCACCTGGTGGCGATGGCGCGGCGCGCAGGTGTGGCGCTTGGCATGGACGATCTGGATCAAGCGGGTCGCGATGTGCCGGTTATTGCCAATATTCGCCCCTCTGGTGACAAATACCTGATGGAAGATTTCTATTACGCCGGGGGCTTGCGGGCATTGATGGCGCAAATGGGCGATCATCTTGATCTGAGCGCTGTGACGGTTGCAGGCGAAGCGCTTGGGCAGGGTCTTGAGGGCGCAAAAATCTACAACGACGACGTTATTCGCGGGCTGGATAATCCGATCTATGCAGAAGGGTCATTGGCCGTTCTGAAGGGCAATCTGGCGCCGGATGGCGCGGTGATAAAACCTTGCGCGATGGAGCCGCAGTTTTTGACCCACGAAGGCCCGGCGTTGGTTTTTGACAGCTATCCTGAAATGAAAGCGGCGGTGGACGATCCGGATTTGGATGTGACGCCAGATCACGTGATGATCTTGCGCAATGCAGGGCCGATTGGCGGACCGGGCATGCCCGAATGGGGCATGTTGCCGATCCCGACCAAGCTGGTGAAACAGGGCGTGCGGGATATGGTTCGGATTTCTGATGCGCGCATGTCGGGAACGTCTTATGGCGCTTGTATCTTGCACGCCGCTCCGGAAGCTGCGATTGGCGGGCCGCTCGCACTGGTGCAAAACGGCGATATCATCAAACTATCGGTGCCAGATCGTTCGCTAAACCTCGCCGTTGATCACGCCACACTAGAGGACCGCCGGGCGCGTTGGACGCCGCCAGAGCCAAAGTTTGAACGTGGCTTTGGCTGGATGTTTTCCCGGCACATCAAACAAGCCAATGAGGGCTGCGACTTTGACTATCTGGAAACAAACTTCGGCGCGCCCGTTGATGAACCTGCAATATTCTAACGCGCTAAGCGCGATAATTTGACGGAGAAGAAACTGATGAAAACCCGCACGCTTGGCAAAGACGGCCCAGAGATTGGCGAAATTGGCCTTGGTTGTATGAATTTTTCGGGCATGTATGGCCCGTCCACGGATGAGATCAGCCACGAGACCCTGCGCACCTGTCTGGACATAGGGGTCACGCATTTGGACACCGCCAATATATACGGGATGGGCGCGTCCGAAACCACGCTTGGGGCGTTTATCAAGGATCACCCAAACCGCTTTACGATTGCGACGAAGGCGGGGATCAAGCGCGGGCCAAATCGGGAAATGGCACCGGACAACACAGAGGCTTATCTACGCGATGAGTTGGAAAAGTCTCTGACGCGCCTCGGCGTCGATCATGTGGCGCTTTATTATATTCATCGCCGCCAGCAGGATTTGCCCGTTGAAGATGTGATGGGCACCTTGATGAAATTTATAGATGAAGGAAAAATTGGCAGCATTGGCTTTTCCGAGATTTCGCCTGCGACCCTGCGTCGGGCGGCGGCAGCTGGCCCCGTGCGCGCGGTGCAGTCCGAATATTCGCTTTGGACGCGCAACGGCGATCTTGGCATGATCCAAGCATGTGAAGAAGTTGGCGCAGCCTATGTACCGTTTTCGCCGCTAGCACGCGGCATGTTTGGGGAAAAGCCGCTTGATCCAGGCACGTTTCTTGATGGGGATATCCGCAAAGGCAACCCGCGCTTTTCGAGCGAAAACTTCCCCTTTAACCTCGCCTATTTCGACAAGTTCCGCGCGCTGGCCAAAGAGCTGGACACAAAGCCTGCGACCTTGGCGATTGCTTGGGTGTTGGCCCAATCGCCGATCAACATCCCGATCCCGGGCACCCGCACATCGGATCACCTGCGCGAAAGTGCAGCGGCCAGTGCGTTTGACTATACCCCGGAGGTGGCCGCGCGCATTGATGCCATTATGCCAGCGGGATTTGCCCACGGGGATCGTTACTCAACGACCTTGATTAACGGCGTTGAACGGATTTGTTGAGCGACTGATCCGATGAGCACTGCAGTCATTCACTTGAACGGTCTGGTATTGGACCGCGATGCGGGGCTTGCGCGTAAAGATGTGCGCCCCGAAGATCGGCGTACGCCGCATTACCAAGAGCGATATGATCGCCACACGTTGATCTATGACGCGGTGCAATGCGGGGACGATATTGTTGTGACCGCGCCCCGATTTTTGAACCTGTGGGACGCCTTCAGCCGCACGGTTTCAATTGATGGGGAAACCTCGCTTTCGAAAAAACGTGAAAAATGGTTGCGCACCGAACAAGTCACCCTTCGCGGTCAAACGGGGCGCGACTTGGTGGTGAATATGGAAGGCAAGCTATATGGCACGCAAGTACGCGCG
Source organism: uncultured Rhodobacterales bacterium (assembly GCA_964489925.1). Classification (GTDB taxonomy): domain Bacteria; phylum Pseudomonadota; class Alphaproteobacteria; order Rhodobacterales; family Rhodobacteraceae; genus CAYLLD01. The sequence goes on along the minus strand of CAZBBZ010000079.1, from coordinate 3,451 downwards.
TCGGCCGCTTTGCCTCATGCGGGAACCAACGCGCTTTTGGCGGTAAACAAGAACAATCGGCTAGAATGGCTACACGACTGGGCGGGCATGCACGCACATTTGCATGGGGCTCAGACGGTTGCGTTGTTTGACAACGGTTCGACCGATTACACAGTGCAAGAGGCCGCAGATGCTTTGGCGGCAGCGCCGGGGATTGACCATGCGACGGTGATTTCGGCCCCTTTTCCTTATGGACCCACCGATAGAGGCGGGCGGTTTGACGTATCCCCGCGCTTTTTTCAAACGGGGATGTTCGCGATTGCGCGCCGGGATGTGTTGTCTGAAGCCAAGGCGGTTTTGTCCGTCGATATTGATGAAATCGTGCGCCCGATGGGGTCGACCACCGTGTTTGAAGCGGCGGCTGCATCGCGTTTTGGACTTGTGTCATTTCGCGGTTTTGACGTGCTATCGAGCGACAATACCAAAGCCCAAGGCCACGCCGCCCATACCCATGTATTTCCCGGTCGCAAGGCCGGGAATACCAAATGGTGCTTGACCCGTGGCGGGTTCATGGACCGGTTCGGCTGGGCGGTGCATCGCTTTGGCGGTGCGTTTTTCCAACTCACCGAAACCGAAGCGTTCAACTTTTTGCACTGCCGCGGAACCACCACGAATTGGCGCAAGTCACGGCTGAAAGAGGTCAAAAACACAGAACACGCCCCGGACCTTGAAACGTTCTGGGCCGAGGCGCTGGGTTAAACCCGCCTTATTCCGCGCGCCCTAAAAATCGCAGGGCCGCCTTGGAGGGCAAAAAGAAATATTCCCCGCCCACCACTTTGGTGATGTCTGGAATATCATTCAGAAAGATCGGGGCCGTCGGTGTCGGGATCGTCATCTTGCCATGATCCCCGCCCCGACCAAGGATCGGGTCAACCTCGCCCTTTAGCCCGTGGAAATGCGCGGCCAGTGACCACGTTTGTTGGATAAACTCAAACTGCCGCTCGATGTCCGCATTGGCACAGACAAACAGCAAGCCTTCTTTATCGCCATCCCGATAAAACCGACCGCGGCGCAAAATCCGGTGACGGTTCACAATCGACAGCTGTTCCTCGGACCCCGGCGTCATGCTGTCGCGCGGATTAGAACGGCGCACATGGCTGCCAAAGGGACAGGCTTCCCCGGTTGGATCATCACTGCCAAGGCGGAAATCATTATCCGGTGGGCAAGGCTTGTCGCCCTTCCAGCCCGTACCCGGCTCTTGGGGGAAGCGTACCATCGAGGTGCCGTCTTGCCAGCGCCCCACGAGTTTCGCTTCCAGATAAAGCTGGCGTTGCGGATCTGTCAGACCTTCGGGCAGTCCGGGATGATCTTTCAACTCGGCGGCCATGCGCGCAGAATAATCCTTAAAGGCTTTCACCTTCTGCTCGATCTGGCGCACCACGATGTAACTGCCGTTGCGCCCGATATCGCGGCGCTTGGAAAGGCCGCTTTCGGTCAAATCCACATAGTCTGTACGGTCGTGATCCGGGTTTAGGGCGGGCAAAAGCGCGCTTGGATCGCGCTTGGCGTCCAGCGATGGAGACAAGGGGCGATTGGCCCGGTTGTCGGGATAGCCCAAGATAAATTCACCCGGTGCCATCAAATGCTGGTCGCCCATAATCGGGGGATGGCCGCGTTCCAACCCCGCCACACGCGGCTGGCTGACCCCATCCCCAAAGCCAAACGGCTCTTTTGGCACCGTGTCATATTTGCCTTCGCCTTTGCGGGTCGACAGGTTCGTGGTCACGACGGTTTCCACCAGCGTCCCCCCTGCGCTTTCTATTGACGCGGTCAGAGTTTTGATCGCCCGGCTCAGCGCGGTTTCCATTTTCTTAGCGTCGGCGGTTTGCTTATCCTTGGATTTAGCATCGGCTTTTGCCCCGTCCCCCACGTAGACGAACATCACCGCATCCACGCAGCGCGCATCCGCGTCGCCGCCCCATTGCCAGTGGTCTGGCGCATCCTCGCCAATGTCCCCCAAGGCGCGCGCCCGTTCTGGGTGGGCCATGCCTTGCACGAAGGGAAAGTTGAATTCCTCTAACTCGGCCTCTGTTAGCCCAAGCCGTCGCAACCCGTTCGCCGAGAGCGCTAGTTGGCACACTTGATGGGGATCCGGCGCGTGACCAAAGCAAATGTCCGGCGCGATTTGGCGCAGCCAGTCCTTGGCCGCCGCGCGCTCATCGGGCAGTTTCACCATCAACACCGCCGATTGCACATGGCGCTTAAGCCCGCCAAACATCAAGGTCTGCACCTCGCCGCGTTCCACATCCAACTTAGGCCGCGTGCGGCTGGCAAATAATGCGAGCAACGCCGCTGCCTCGTCTTCGGTTTTGGCCAAAGCAAAAGCGTTGCGAAGGGAGGCGTTTTTGCGGATATGCGCGGTGGAAAGATCAGGATAGGCCACATACCAAAATAGCGTCGGAATTTGCTGGCGGCGCGCCCAGCGTTTGAACACATCCCCATCCGTCGCCCCGCGTCCAACCAACAGAAAGGTTTCAGGAAACCCAAGCGTGTTGGACCAAGCCGCCGTCAGCCCGCGCGAGGCTTTGGTGATGAAGTCTTCGAGATAGCTTTCCCAAGACCCCCCATAGTTCGAAAAAAACACCAACTTGTCCGTGCCCGGAAGCCGCGCCCAGCGCGCAAAATGGATCGTGCCGATGTCGTTCAAATGACCGGGGCGAAATTTAAGCGCCGCCATTTGCGCGATCATGAAAAAGCCGATGCGCAAGGCAAGCCGCCGCCAAGGATTGGGTTTCATGACTGAAACGCCCGTCAGGTGGTTCTGGATGCTGCCTTGATCTTCGCGCTTGCGCACCTGTTCCAAGACCTGCGGGTCAGGCAGCGTGTAGTCCGTTTTGTCCCGCTTCTCGCCACGACGCAGCAAAATGATGCCTGCAAGCATGGCAAAAAAGATAATTGCAAAAGCGATCAACGCAAACGCCGCTATCCCGCCAAGCAGCCGGGCAACGCCCACAAAAAACGCCGAGCGATCTCCCAGCGGATCAGCAACCGCCCAAACCAAAAGAAATGCCAGCAGCGCCGCAACAATCAGATGAGGCGCAAAAAACACCGGCAAAGAGCGCACTGCCAAAATCCGCCCGGTTGCGCCACTTTCCGGTGGGTTTTTCAGGGGCCAAGAGCGCGGCCTCTTGCGGCGTTGAAAGATGCGACAGGGCGCGCCCTTGCGGATCATCCGCCAAATCAGCGCGCAAGGCTTCCACGGTTTCAAGCGCAGAGCCGCGCGCAGCATTGGTTTCCAGCCGCGCTTTTAAGAAGCTCGCAAGCTTGGCCTCGTCGCGAATACGGCGCACGCTCATCCCCGGCGTACCACCAAAATCCAACCCCGGATTGTCAAAAAGCCGATGCCCGGAAGAAACAACAAAGGGTTCCAGAAATTCAGAAATCAATCCGCCGTTCCAACCCGCCGCTGTCA
>CAZBBZ010000078.1:0-9934 GCA_964489925.1 uncultured Rhodobacterales bacterium | reverse complement strand
GTTCGAACATTTCGCGCGCTTCACGCAAAGGCAGACCCGCAAGAGCCGCACTTAAGGTAAAGCCTGCGACTTCTTCTTCGCTTTCGTTGGACCCTGCGGAAATTTCGCTCGCCTCGATGCTGGTTTCACCACTGCCAAGGATCAGCACGCGTTCGACCAAGTTCTTCAACTGGCGCACATTGCCGTGCCAGCGCATGGTCTGCATCAGCGCAAGCGCTTCCTCGGACAACTCCCGCATCGGCAAGCCTTGTTCTTCGTTGAACTGTTTCACGAAGTACTGGCACAGCTCTGGAATATCGTCCCGACGGCTTTCAAGGCTTGGCACATCAATCGGCACCACGTTTAGACGGTGGTACAATTCTTCGCGAAAGCGGCCCATTTCAACTTCTTCGCCCAAGCGTTTGTTGGTGGCAGAAATCACCCGCACATCCACGCGCACTGTGTCTGATGAGCCTACCCGCTGAAAGCTTTGATCAACCAAAACCCGCAACAGCTTTGACTGGGTGCCAAGCGGCATATCCGCCACTTCATCCAAGAACAGCACACCACCATGGGCTTTTTCAAACAAGCCAAGCTCGTGGCCGCGGTCCGCCGATTGACGGCCAAACAGCACTTCTTCCATGCGCTCAGGCTCAATTGATGCAGAGTTCACTGACACAAACGGCCCAGTGGCACGATCAGAATTGGCGTGGATATAACGCGCTGCAATTTCCTTACCCGCCCCGGCACCACCGGTCAGCATGACGCGCCCGTTGGTCTTGGTCACTTTATCAAGCTGGCCCTTAAGCGTCTTGAACGCCGCAGACGAGCCAATCATGTCCGAGGTGTTCACATCGCGATAGCGCAGCGAGGCGTTTTCACGGCGCAAGCGCGAGGCTTCTAGTGCGCGGTTGATGACGACAAGCAGTTGGTCGATATTGAACGGCTTTTCGATAAAATCGTAAGCGCCCTGTTTGACCGCAGCCACCGCGATTTCGATATTGCCGTGGCCCGAAATAATCACAACCGGGATCGCAGGGTTGTCCCGCTTGACCGTTTTCAGGATATCAATCCCGTCCATGCGGCTGTCTTTAAGCCAGATGTCTAGGATAATCAGATCAGGGGGCTCGTTGTTCAGCTCTTTGAGCGTGCTGTCCGCATCCCACGCCAATCGCGCCGTATGCCCGTCATCCCTAAGAATATCGCCGATAAGTTCGCGAATATCCTTTTCATCATCAACAATAAGAATATCACCCATTCGTCTGCTCCTTTTTTAGGTCGCCGCTAGCGGTTCCCATTTTTTGCTTATTATTATCGTTAGTTTTAGTGGCATCAATAGGAAGTATTATCCTAACTTGTGCCCCTGAATGTTCATTACCATCAAATATAGGCGCGTCTTTTAGGTCTAAACGCCCGTGATGTTCCTCGATTATCTTCTTTACGATTGATAATCCCAGCCCGGTGCCCTTTTCACGATGGGTGACATAGGGTTCAAACAGATTGGCCCGTTTTTTGGGCAAACCAATGCCGTTATCCGATACTGAAATTTCCAACGCCGTTCCGTTATTCACCACGTCCACCCGAATTTCAGGCTTATAGTCATCTGGTTCATTTTTCTTATACGCATCAATGGCTTCTGCCGCGTTTTTAAGAACATTATTAAATACCTGCCCGATCATGGTCGCATCCAGATCCATTTGCGGCAAATCATCGGGCAGCGTCTTCACGTAAGTGATCCCCGGAAACCCGGATTCCGCCAGCAGCACCGCACCACCAATGATCGGTTCGATCGTAGTGGTTTTCATCTCTGGTGCAGGCATCCGCGCGAACTTAGAAAACTCGTCCACGATGCGGCGCAAGTCTTCGGTTTGGCGGATAATAACATCGGAATATTGGTTCAACGCATCCGCATCATCGGGCAGTTTGGGGGCAAACTTGCGGCGCAACCGCTCGGCGGATAGTTGAATGGGGGTCAGCGGGTTCTTGATTTCATGAGCAATGCGGCGCGCCACGTCGCCCCAAGCGGCCATTCTTTGTGCCGATACGAGCTGGGTGATGTCGTCAAAAGTGACAACATAACCTTCCAATTCGTCCCCTGCTTGGCGAGAGGACATGCGCACCATCAGCTTTTCCGAGGTTCCGCCGCGCAAGATATCCACCTCGCCCGACGCATCCCCTTTTTCAATCGACTGGCTTAAGAGCGGTTCAAATTCTGGCACAACCGTGGTCAGCCGTTTGCCAACCGCATCTGCCCGCACAAAATCCAATAACTCGGCCCCTGCCGCATTCATCACTTCAATGCGCCCATTGGCATCCAACCCAATCACGCCTGCCGTCACACCTGAAAGCACGCTATCAAACAAGCGGCGGCGGCGTTCTGTTTCATCATTGGCCTCAATCAACTCGTCGCGCTGCGCTTTAACTTGCTGCGTCATCTTGTTGAAAGCGCGGCCTAAAAGCGCAACTTCATCATCGCCGCTTTCTTCTTTAACACGCACGTTGAACTCACCCGCACCACCCCGCTGCGCCGCCCCCGCTAGTCGCCCAACGGGCCGCGCAATCAATTCCGCGAACCACAATGCCCCCCAAATCGCCGCCAAAATCACGATGACCGCAAAGGCGAGGTAGACCAGCCCAAATTCAAACAACAACCGTCCGCGATCCGCTTCTAGCTGTTGGTAAAGCGCAATGGTTTCTTTGGTTTGATCCAAAAGGCTAAGGATTTCGCCATCCACATCCCGGCTGACATATAAGAACCGATCAGAAAACGCCGGAATGACCGCCAAAGCGCGGAATTCGTCGTTCTGGAGATCTTCGATCACCACCAATTCACCGCCACGCGCACGGCTGATTTCTTCGGCTGTGGGGGGATCATACCCAAATAGATAGCTGCGCCCGCCGCGCGCCTGAATTTCCCGCGCCCCGTCGATCACGAAGGCTTCGGTCAAACCGCGCTGGATTTGTTCTTGGCCTCGTTCCAGCAAAGAGCGGAACGCGCCTTCGTTGATTGTGGGATTGCGTGCCTTTTGCGTGTTCAAAAACACTGCCAATGCACGCAAATCCGTGCGCATATTGTCTTCTTGTTCGCTTTGATAGGCTTCGGCGGCGGCCAAAGAATTGCCAACCACATTGCGCACCCGATCCGAAAACCAACCTTCTAGGCCAAAATTCAAGGTGATCGTCGCAAAAATCGCCACAACAATCGTCGGCACAAGGGCGACCAGCGAAAAAATCTGCATCAACCGCATGTGCAGACGCGAGCCAGCAGAGCGCGCCTTTCGCGCCGAAATCATACGCGCAATCCGCATCGCGATCAGGGCTGCGACCGCAATCACATACATGATGTCGATCATCACGACCGCACGCAGCCGCTTTGGATTAGCAGCCCCGTCAAGACCACCCAGCACCCAATATGTTGCAAAAATCAACACCGGCGCACCAAGGATCAGGACGATGGTCATCCAATTCCTTGCGCGGCGGGTGCCTAGGTTTTCCCCTAGTATCTTACCCGCACGGATGTAGCTGCTTTGATGCACACGTGCCTCTACCGCTTCGCGGCTGTTTTATATTGTCCACAATTTATGTGGTAAATCTACATCATTCTTTTACCGCGTGTAACAGAAATATCAAGCTCTTGGACCTTCTTGCGCAATGTATTTCGGTTGATCCCCAAAAGCTCTGCCGCCTTGACCTGATTTCCCCGTGTGGCAGAAAGCGTTAGCGCAAAAAGTGGAAGTTCTACTTCCTTTAGAATTCGATGATAAAGCCCGACCGGTGGCAGCTTTTCGCCGTGCAAATCGAAATATCTTTGAAGATGTGTCTGCACAATGCGCGATAAATTCTGACCATCTTCAGGGCTTGGATCGTCAAAGGAACTTGGCCGCCGCACCAATTCTTGTTCCAGAACCGACACTTCGATCAGTTCGGATTGCGACAAAGCTACGATGCGATGCACGAAGTTTTCCAATTCCCGCACATTGCCCGGCCAGCGTTCAAGGCGCAGACGATCAAGCGCATCTTTGGTGAAGTTCTTTTTGGGCAGACCGTCTTCGGCAGCTTTGACCAGAAAATGCCGCGCCAAATCGGGAATATCTTCCACCCGGTCTCGCAAGGCAGGCAAGCGAATTGGAACCACGTTTAGACGATAAAACAAATCCTCGCGAAAACGGCCCTCGTTAATCAGATTGCGCAAGTCTTGGTGGGTTGATGCAATGACACGGATATCCGCCTTAATGTCCTGACGCCCCCCGACCCGGCGAAACGTGCCATCTTGTAGCACCCGCAACAACTTTTTCTGAGCCTCGATGGGAATATCGGCCACTTCATCTAAAAACAACGTCCCCGCGTTGGCCTGTTCGATCCGCCCCAATTCTGGCGCGTGCATTTCATCCCCGTCCCGGCCAAACAATTCGCGCTCAATACCATCGCCAGATGTGGCCCCGATATTGAACGCCACAAAGGGATGAGCAGCGCGGTGGCCAAAGTCATGCAAGGTGCGCGCCACCAGTTCTTTGCCCGTGCCGCTTTCCCCAGTGATTAACACGCTTAGGTCCGTGTTCATCAGACGCGCCAAAATTCGGTAGACGTCCTGCATCGCCTGACTGCCTCCCACAAGCGGTAAATCGCGCCCACGATCCGGGATCGGGTTGGCAACAGGCTCTGCCACAGTCGCAGGTTTGCTAGATTGGTTCAGCGCTTTATTCACCACACTTAACATTTCGCGCAGATCAAACGGCTTGGGCAGATATTCATAAGCGCCCGCTTCATTCGCGCGGATCGCCGTCATCACCGTGTTTTGCGCAGACATCACCACCACGGGCAAATCAGGACGCTTGCGTTTGATCGCTGGCACCAGATCAAGCGCATCCCCATCGGGCATCATCACATCTGTGACGATCACATCCCCTTCGCCCGCTTCGACCCACTGCCAAAGCGTGGCAATCGTCGAGGTCGCGCGCACGCGGCAGCCCGCGCGGGTCAGCGCTTGGCTCAGGACAGTACGAATTGTGCGGTCGTCATCAGAGACGATTACGGTGCCATCCATCAGGCTTCTCCAGTTTGTTCATTAGTGGTTTTTGGCTCGTTCCAGACGGGCAACAATATACGAAACTCTGTGCGACCTTCGTCGCTTTCGCATTCAATCACGCCCCCATGATCGGCGAGGATTTTAGACACCAACGACAGGCCAAGACCCGAGCCGTTGACTTTAGAGCTGACGAAAGGCTCAAAAATATTATCAATCAGATCAGGCGGGATGCCCGCGCCATTGTCCGAAATAATCACCTCAAGAGGCAGAACACTGGCTTTATTTCCCGGCATCGACATTTTTATGCCTGTACGAAACCCTGTGCGCACCCCAATCAACCCGCCAACAGAGGGCGCGGCTTCGGCGGCGTTTTTCAGCAAGTTCTGAAACACTTGGATCAAACGATCACCGTCTGCGGCCGTGGGTGGCAAGGAGGGGTCATATTCTTCTTTGATGCGGATATGATTGGCGTAACCTGCGCGCGCGGCCGTAATCGCCCGGTGCAACACATCGTGGATATTGACCGGCTTCAGTTCTGCCGGGCGCAAATCGCCGAATTGTTCGACCCGCTCAACGAGCTTTCCGATCCGCTCGGCTTCTTCTTCGATCAGGGTGGTAAATTCCTGATCCGCCACGTCCAAATTCATCGCCAAAAGCTGCGCGGCCCCTTTGATCCCAGCAAGCGGATTGCGAATTTCATGGGCCAGCATCGCCGCCATGCCCGTCACAGAGCGCGCAGCAGCGCGATATCCAAGGGAGCGGTCCATTTTTTCGGCAAGCGAGCGCGGGCTAAGTAGCAATAGGATATGCCCTGCCTCATCCCCGATCTGCATGGCTTGCAGCATGGACAGGCGCACAATCCTATCGGCCCAAGCAAATTCAATGTCATGTTGTACCACCGTTGCAGGACTATCGGTGGTTTGTTTAACAGCGGCCAATACGATGCTGCTTTCGCCTACAAATTTCGCCAATGGCTTGCCATTGATGCTGCGCGATGAGCTGCTGACCAGCGACTCTGTCGCCCCATTGACCTGCACCACCGTCCCGCTTGGATCACATAAAATCGCAGGCATCGGCAGAGCGTCCCAAACCGCTCCAAAATCCATTGAACCACTCATGCAGCTAACCTTTCTGAAAGAGGCGTAATGGCGGCAAGTTGGCTCAAGACGAAGCTTGGGTCCGCACTTGTCATCACCGCACGACGCTCTTGTTCCTCGACACACAGCCGCGCCATGTACCACCCCAAATGTTTGCGGGCGACGCGCAGTCCCAAAGGAACGCCGTAAAACGCCAGCATGGTTTCATAGTGTTCGCAAATGATCGCGATTTGCTGTGCGTGCGCCACGTCATCAATCGCGCGCCCCGCAAGCCCGTCGCCGATCTGTTGCAAGACCCAAGGTTGCCCCTGAACGCCCCGCCCTATCATCACCGCATCCGCCCCTGATTGAGCTAAGGCCTCCCGCGCGGTTTCAAGGTCAATAATATCGCCGTTCACCACCACAGGGATCGACACGGCCTGCTTGACCCGCGCCACGGCAGCCCAATCTGCCACACCTTTATAGAATTGACAGCGCGTGCGCCCATGTACCGTGACCATCGACAGGCCTTCGGCTTCTGCCATCTGCGCAAGTTCAGGCGCATTCAAACTGTCATCATCCCATCCAAGGCGCATTTTCACGGAAACCGGCACATCCACCGCGCCGCGCACCGCTGCAAGGATTTGCGCCACCAAATCAGGTTCGCGCATCAGAGCAGAGCCAGATGCGTCGCCCCCCACCACCTTTTTGGCCGGGCAACCCATATTGATGTCGATATGCTGCGCCCCATTGTCCGCGCACATCCGCGCGCAATCGGCCATAAGCTTTGGATCACGTCCAGCAATTTGAATAGCCGTATGCGCGCTATCAAGCCCCAATTCTGAGCGCATCAAGGCTGATGGGTTCGCCGTGACGTATTCTTGGCTGGCTACCATTTCGGAAACCACCAGCCCTGCGCCTAGCTTTCGGACCAAATTTCGGAAGGGCAAATCGGTAATCCCCGCCATAGGCGCCAAAAAAATAGGCAGGTCAAACTGCGAAATTGCCAATTTATGCGACATGTGCTTAATCCGTATACACCCAAAATCGGAATATACGCAAAAATTGCCAAAAGCAACTACAGTTGTCGTGATTGTTCTTTGTGCAATAACTTTCTAAACCTGAGCGCTCTGGCGACGGGCGATTAATCATTGCCTGCGCACCACCCCACCCGCTTGTGCGCATTTACAGCGCCAAAAGCGGTAAAGACGTCAAAGGCGCATTTGTTAGCGTCAAAAAACAGGAGCAGCGCACGTGGATGTGGCGGTTATTATAGTTGCGGGCGGTCAAGGCACCCGCGCGGGCGGCGATGTTCCCAAGCAGTATCAGTCAATCGCTGGCACACCTCTGTTGCAGCACACTTTGACAGCGGTTCTTCGATCTGACCTCGTGGATAGCGTTCAGGTGGTCATCGACCCAGAAATGGCATCACTTTACGACCCGATCGCCGCAGCCGTTGATGATGGCCGCGTGTTACCACCTGTGGCGGGCGGGGCGACGCGCACGGCGTCGACAAAAGCAGGGCTAGACGCCCTTGCCCCTTACAAACCAAAGCGGGTTTTGATCCATGACGCAGCGCGCCCCTTTGTTGAAGTGCGTTTGATAAACGACGTGATCCAAGCACTCGATCAAACGGATGCGGCGTTTCCTACCCTTCCGGTCACGGATGCGCTTTGGCAAGACGGCGCAACCCTGACCCCCGTTGATCGCACCCCGTTGCGCCGCGCCCAAACCCCGCAAGGGTTTGATTTTCAACAAGCTTTGAAAGCCTTTGAAACCGCACCCCTTGATGCCAAAGACGATATTGAAGTGGCAATCCAAGCGGGGCTATCCGTGGCGCAAGTAACGGGCAGCGAGCAAAATACAAAAATCACCCTGCCCCAAGACTTTGAGCGAGCAAAGCATATGTTACAAAACATCCCTGACATTCGAACTGGCAATGGGTTTGATGTACATGCCTTTTGCGAGGGCGACGGTATTTGGCTGTGCGGGATCAAAATCCCCCATGACAAAACCCTTAAGGGCCATTCAGATGCGGATGTCGCGATGCATGCGATCACGGATGCTCTCTATGGCGCCTTGGCGGAAGGTGACATCGGCACATGGTTTCCGCCCAGTGAGGCGCAATGGAAAGGTGCGGCATCCCATATTTTTCTGGAACACGCGATGGGTCGGGTGGCCGCAAACGGCTTTGTGGTCAGTAATATTGATTGCACGATTATTTGCGAGGCGCCCAAAATCGGGCCTCATGCGCAAACCATGCGCGAAGAACTGTCGAAAATTACCGGAATTGACGTGGCGCGGATCAGCGTGAAAGCGACGACATCCGAACAACTCGGCTTTACGGGGCGGCGCGAAGGCATTGCGAGCAGCGCCACCGCGACCTTGGTTGGATCAACAAGGGTGGAAACATGACACGACAAATCGCAATCTTTTTCGGGCTGGGATTAAGCCCCAAAGCACCGGGCACGGTCGGATCGCTCGCAGGCCTATTGATCGGTGCGCTCATCATCGCCTTTGGCAACCTCTGGGTTTTGCTGTTAAGCGCCATCGTGATTTACTTTGTCGGGCTTTGGGCGGTCGAGGCGGAAACACGCGACAAAGACGACCACGACCCATCAGAAATCGTCATTGATGAAGTCGCAGGCCAGCTGTTTACGCTGGCACCTTTGGCCGCTGGTCTGTCTCCTTTTGCAGGGTCAGATTTGCGTCACAGCCTTGGTGCCTTGCTGCTTGCCTTTGCGCTGTTTCGGCTGTTCGATATTCTGAAACCGTTTCCGGTCAGCTGGGCGGATAAACAGCACACCCCAAGCGGTGTCATGCTCGACGATGCGCTGGCCGCAGTAATGGCCGCAGGCGTGATTGTCCTTTTGTATTTTGCACAAGCGGCGCTCTCATGACGCAAAACCTGTTTGCTGTGCAACTTTTAGATGCCTGCCGCGCCCAAGGTTTAATGCTGGCAACGGCGGAAAGCTGTACCGGGGGCATGATATCCGCAGCCCTGACGGATGTTGCAGGGTCTTCAGATGTGTTTGATCGCGGGTTTGTAACCTATTCTTATGCCTCCAAGACCGATCTCTTGGGGGTAAGCAGCGCCGATTTAACGAGCTATGGCGCGGTCTCGCAAGAGGTTGCGCTGGCAATGGCATCTGGCGCACTGGCGAACTCAAGCGCGGATCTGTCCGTCGCGGTAACCGGGGTTGCCGGGCCCGGTGGGTCGGACAGCAAACCTGAAGGATTGGTTTGGATTGCGGTGATGAAACGCGGCCAAAGCCCACGCGCGTTTGAAAACAAATTTGGTCCCCTTGGGCGCGCAAATGTCAGAGCTGCGACGGTGGAGCGTGCATTAAAGCTGCTGCTTGATCTATTGGCAGAGTAATCGCGTCTATGGCACGCAACCCTTCCTTTTTCTGTCACTTTTTAAGTCATACACCTGCCTCTTTGCCTAATTTTTAGGCGAATTAATTTCTGGATGCAAAAATTGAGACTCCTGCAATCGGCCGCTATTTGCTGACCTTTCCGCACGCCGTTAGCCCAATCCCTTCAATAAGACCCGACAAAGGGTCGTTGAGACAAAAAAAGGGATAGATATTATGGTCGGTGCAGATACCGCTTGGATTATCGTCGCGACAGCCTTGGTGCTGTTCATGACATTGCCGGGACTTGCCTTGTTTTATGGTGGGCTGGTGCGGGCACGTAACGTGCTTAGTGTTTTTATGCAGTGCTTTGGCATTGCCTGTTTTATGAGCGTGCTTTGGCTCGCGGCGGGCTATTCAATCGCCTTTGGCAGTAGCAATGCTTGGTGGGGCGGCTTGGACAATCTATTCCTCAATAGTTTATCCAGAGACTCAGT
>CAZBBZ010000077.1:0-10038 GCA_964489925.1 uncultured Rhodobacterales bacterium | reverse complement strand
CAAAATGGGCGTGCGCAACATCGACGGCTACAATGGCCGCGTGCGCGATGCCCAAGCCAAAGGCGAGGCGTTCAGCCGCCAAGTTCAAACTGGCTTTGACGATGCCACAGGCGAGCCGATCTTTGAAACCGAGGAATTCACCCCGGACACCATGCCCTACATCGTCGTCGTCGTGGACGAGATGGCCGACCTGATGATGGTCGCGGGCAAGGAAATCGAAGCCTGCATCCAACGCCTTGCGCAAATGGCGCGGGCCAGCGGCATCCACCTGATCATGGCCACACAGCGCCCGTCAGTTGATGTCATCACCGGAACCATCAAAGCCAACTTCCCAACCCGGATCTCGTTCCAAGTGACCTCCAAAGTTGATAGCCGGACCATCTTGGGCGAAATGGGCGCCGAACAGCTCTTGGGCATGGGCGACATGCTTTATATGGCAGGCGGTGGGCGCGTGACGCGCGTGCATGGCCCCTTTGCATCGGACGAAGAAGTCGAAGAAATCGTGCGCCACCTCAAAAGCTTCGGCGCACCGGAATATGTATCCGGCGTCCAAGACGGCCCGCAAGACGACGCCGCCTCAGACATCGACATGGTGCTGGGCTTGGGTGGCAATACAACTGGCGAAGACGCGCTTTACGATCAAGCCGTGGCCATCGTCGCACGGGATCGCAAATGCTCCACCAGCTACATCCAGCGCAAACTGGCCATCGGTTACAACAAAGCTGCGCGACTGGTCGAACAGATGGAAGATGAAGGCGTGGTCAGCTCTGCCAATCACGTGGGCAAACGCGAAGTGCTTGTACCCGAACGGTAACGCCCCCTAATTTGGCCCCTATGACCTTTCGCTAGCTTTGGGCCATGCGCAGCCAGTAATTGCTTAGTTATGCAAAATCTCGCTGCCCTTTAGGGTGATGGAACTTGATGCCTCCAACACAATTTTGCCAGTACCCTTGGTCGTGATGTCCTTGCCGTTGATCGTGATTGTGCCGTCCTTTTTCAGTATCATGGCCGCACTCCCGCACTTCAGCGTAATCGAGTCGCCTGCTTCAATCAGCACATTGGCGTTCGAGCGGAACGTCGCGTCCGCCTCGGCACTGTGAAACGCCTTTTTCGTGACCATGTAAGTGCCGTCACCATCGACCCAAAAGCTTTGATCACCGGCGACTTTGAATTCCTGCGACTTGCCAATCTGTACGTCTTGCCCACCCATAATCTGGTGGCTGTCGCTGCCTGCAACCGAGTGTTTTTGCGCAGCCCCCACTGTGACCGAACGATAGGCCGCCACGGTTGTTGACTGCCACCCGCCTACAGCCCGGTTTTCATAAGCGCCTATCTTGTCGACGCGAAACCCACCGATGGTGACATTCTGATTAACCAGCACATATTGCGAATGGCTAATCATGATTTTTTCATCTGAGTTGCCGTCGATCGTGATTTCTTCATTTCCATGCACGCTCAAAGAGCGATTAAGATCCACCGTTTCAGTATCATTGCCGCCGATATGCACCGTGCGATTGGCGACGACATCGGTCGATTTGTCGTTACCAACGGTTTCGATCCGGTCATGCGCAATATTCTGTGTAGCGTCATTGCCGACGTTTTCTAAAAAGTCATGGCCGATGTTGCGGCTTTCATCATTTTTCACCAGTTCGTTGTGGTCCTTTTCGGCCTGAAAATAGACCTCTTCAGAACCTTTCTTGTCTTCAAAGCGCAGCTCATTCCAACCGCCACCGCCTTTGGAAGAATTCGACTTCCAACCCGATTGCGTGGCATTGTCGGGAAGGCTGTAGGGGGGCATTTGCTCTGCGTTATAAACCCGCCCGGTAATAATCGGTTGATCCGGGTCGCCTTCAAGAAAGTCTACGATGACTTCCTGACCGATGCGCGGGATTTGGATGAACCCCCAGCTCGACCCGGCCCAAGCTGAACTGACACGCACCCAACAAGAAGAATTCTCATCGTTCTCGCCCAAACGATCCCAATGGAACTGTACTTTGACCCGTGCATATTCATCCGTGTGAATTTCTTCACCACTTGGGCCGACAACCACCGCCGTTTGCGGCCCGCGCATCACTGATTTTGGGGTGACTTGAGGGGGGCGAAACTGAATATCGCCCGGCATCAACAAATAAGTCGCCTCAAAGCCGCTTTCTGCCTTCCCTTCCAAAATCGCGCTATAGGCGGTGCTGCGCATGTCGTAATCCACCCGCAGCAGGCAATATTCGACGTTTTCCGCATCACGGGGAAACCGCGATAGTGCGAAACGCGATCCAGACCACGGCAACCGCGCGGTAGAGCGTGCAACGATCCTTTGGGCGGGCGACAAACCTTCTTCTAAGCGCACAGCGGCCAAATCATTGCCCCGTGATAGCGCTTGGTAATAGCCCGGATAGCCGTAATGTTCTTTGTCGTCCTGCGCGTGGCCAACAGGCTGTTCGTCAATGGCCATCAAGTCTGCCGATGGCTTGGTAAAGTCGTAATCCGTATGCACAAATGCGCCCGGAACAACGGCATCGCTGCGCGACCAATCAGTGATCACTTCGACATCTGGTGCATCAACCTGAACGTCGCCTTCATACTCGATTTCATCAAAGCCTTGCACAGGTTCAAGCTGGGTAATGTCATCAACCAAAATTAGCCTATGCGCGCCATCTTCAAACTCATGAAAATAATAGATCCCTTCATGCTCCAGCAGTCTTTGCACAAAATTGAGATCGGTTTCACCATATTGCACGCAATAGTCGCGCGGCGGATAGGTGCCGTTCAAACGGTTTTCAAAGGCAAGGCCTGACTGCTCTCCAAGGATTTCTTCAACAATCTCAACCACGCTTTTGGATTGAAAAATGCGATTGTCACTGGTTTTTGATAAGAACCACAGGTGCGGGCGCAACGTTAGTTCGTACAAACCCAAGCCATCGACCAGACCTGCAAACCGAAACTGATCGACCAGCCCGTGAAAGAACCGTTCGTGCACCTCGGCGCCCGCCCGTACGGTGACTTCAGTGCCCAATAGATCTGCTGACGTCACGTTGAAATCCGCTGATTGCAGCGTGACGACGAACTCAAAACAAGAACTTATTGCGTCAAAGCCCGTCAACTTAGAAAACTTCAACCCGTCAGGATCATCAGGCGTATCAATCGAAACGGTTTTGGCGTGGAAATGTCGGTCATCAAACATCGTTTGTCCGTCCTATTCCTAATTTAGCTTTTATAGAATGCATTCAAGATACCACAATTTCACAACTTTAAGAGTCAAATTCTATAGCCGCGCCGGGCACGTCAGGCCGCGCAAATGCTTGCGCATCGAAACAGGATTGATCTCTTGCTCAAATTCAAACTCCGCAAATATTCGGCCCTCAGAGCTGCGCAGGTCCACAAGAACCCGCCGTCCGTTGTCACGAAATCGCAAACGAAACCGATCCAGAAGCCGCAAGAGACCCCAATGGCCGGTTTCTGACAGGGATGTGTTTGTGCCCGCTTCATCGAAGACAACTTCCATTCCTTGCGCAGGCAATGGGCCGGGCCACTGCAAAACGGCGGGCGCCCCAGACGCGCGCACCGCCAGACCTTCGCCACCGATCACAAACAGGGTCGTGCCCCGTTCCGCCAGCGCAGAAAGCGTTAGGGACGTCTGCAACTGCCCAGTTTCATCTATCAAAGCATTGCTTGCTAGAAGTGCTGCCTCAAAAAACGCAGCTGTCTCTTGGTTGGTTCCAGCAAAGCGCGCCTGAGGCTTCCACCGCCACGGACTGTCGCTCTGGTCGATTAGGGGGGCAACATTGGCATTGAAAAACGCGATCAAGGGGCCATCGGGGGCCAAAAGATCACGCACGGCGCGCGGGTCAGCATCCGGGCCATCGCCAAACGGATAGCGCCCACTTAGGGCTTGATGGCAGGCGGAATAGACCGATTGCTGCCACCGCGTTGTAAGGGCCTCCGCGCCGCTCTGGGTTTGGGTTGCGCTGGCCTGCACCAGCACATCTTGAGCAATTTTTACGATGATCGGAGGGGCCGTTTGCATGACGCGCAGTGTGTTGGCCCGTTGGCGCAGGCTCATTAGGTTTTGACCGCCTTGTGCGGGCCCAGACGCGAGTGCGACGTTCAGTTCCGAAAAAAGCCGCGCAAGTTTTGCGACGTCGCCTTGGTCGATGTACTGGATCACCGGGCCAAATGCTTGACCCAGTTGGATCTGTTGCGCATGACGACGACTGCGATCAGTGCCGCCCATCTCCACCCAAGCGGCTTGTAGCAATTGCGTCAGCGGGCTTTTTGGGCGCGCCATCAGGCCGGAAACAACAATCGCAGTTTCGGCATCGACAAATGGGCGCACGCGCAAATCGCCCAGCCAGTGATCCCAGAACGCAATGGTTTCGCGGTGCAACCGATCCTGCACTTTGTCAGGTGTTTCGTTGACCGACACGGTCGCACTGCCCAAGAGTCGCGGGGCAAGTCGGCGGGCGTTTTGAACCGCCAAGCCGATGCCAAAATCGCGCGCATAACCCCACCCATCAATTGTAAAGAGCCCGGGAATAGGATTCGATAACGGCTGACCCGAACGGCGCACGAGTATGCGATCAAGATCCGCAATTTGTTCGCTTGCAATCCAAGGGCGCACATTTGTAGCCCCTGTCATTCGGCGCAATTCTAGCCAAGCTCGATCAACTTCGCTTGTTTGCGCGGCAAATCCGACCGCCTGTTGCATCACCTCGGCATCTATCGGGGCTAAGTCTGGATCGGCTTGCGCAAGCGCCCCCGCATGAGCCGCAAACCTTTGCCAGCCCGATGAGGGGTCTTGTTCCGCCACCCAAGATTCAAGGTACTGCGGCTCCCAAGATGTTTCCCCAACCAAGATCGCCCAAGCGCGCAATGCATCGTAAAGCTTCAGGCCATCGCCATCGGTCGCAAGCACGTCCTCAAGCATCATAGCAAGCGCCCTTGGCACATGTTTTTTTATGGCGGTGGCGTAGCGCGCGTTGGCGCGGGTTTCTGCGTCAAAATTTCCCGGCAGACGCATCACGCGCCCAAGCGGAGCGGCTGTAACGGCCAGTTCGGTGCGTAATTTGGCATCCCCAAGCTGTGTCAAGCCATTCGCCAAATCATGGGCCAAATCGCGTCTTTGTGCGGCGGCGGTCAGATTTATGTCGGGCAAACTTACCGCACTGACTTCCCGCTCAAATGCTGTGATCAGCTTGCTTTGAAAGCGGTATTCAAGCCAACCAACATAACCCACAAGCGTGAGCGCAAAAATGCCAACTCCAAATGCCGTGGCGGTCCACCAGTTTGTTGATGCGTGGCTATGGTCTTGCACGGCCTTTATGCTGTCCATGACATCGTCAAGAAACTCTGCCATCATCTTGTAGCTATCGCCCAACCCATGCGCAGAGCTTTGAAACTCGGCGATACGCACAACTGACATGTCGCGCCCGTCAAAGAGCCGCTGGCGCACCAAGATTGACCAAGTGGACAATCGCACCCCTTCGGTTTGGCGCGCGGCGCGATCAATTAGAACCGCCAGAGCATAGCGCGCAGGCAAAATCGCGGTTTCATTGATGCCTTGTCGCGACAGGTTTTCTGTAAAACTAGACAGCGCTTGTTCTGCTAGATTTGCAAGCACCTGCTCGCCTTGCTGGGCGGCAAATGCCATCTCATCTACAAGCTTGAATACCGGTGCCGCGGCCTGCGCATATACGTCAGCCCCCGCCATCGTTTACAATTTTCCTTCGGCCAGCCAACGCCGTAAAGTTTCTTCGCCCACCTCAAAGTGCATAGAGTCTTCGCGGCTGTATGTGGCACCCCAATACCAGCCCTCATCGTTGAACAACTCAGCCAGCAACAGCAGCCCGAACTGCGTGCCACCATCGCCAAAGTCATCCAATGTATTTTGCAGCTTGATATCAACGGCCGTACCAAATGAGTGGTTTGAAATCGACGAAGTCGAACCCCGGATGTATCGCACACAAAGCCCCCCCGCCGTGCCAATGGCCGCATAAATATCTGGCTCGGCGGCTTGGAGCTTGGCAAATATGCGCTCCAGACTGTCTAGCGCTGGCGAAATCAGCGTCAGGCGCATCGGCCCCACTTGCCGGGTTTCAAGCAGCGCTTTCAGCTTGGGATTGGTGATAGAACGACAGGTGGTGTCATAGGTGTCGCGGGGATGACCCAGCAATTCCAGCATGATGCGATTGTTTGGTTGCGTAACGCCCTTGTTGAACCGCTCCGTGGCCAAAAGCATCACTTCGGTCATGTCTTGGGTCGGCACGTGCTCTTGGACGTCGTTAATTTCCACGTTTGGAGCGGGTGCGCGCGTCTGTGCGACCTGACCGGCCATTAAGCCCAACTGCTGATCCAACTGCTTGGCTTGGGACTGTGCGGCGCGTTGCGCGGCTTTCAGATCGTCCAGATCTTTATTCACCGCCTCAAGTTCCGCCTCCAGCCGCCCAAGCCGCAGATCCGTGCCCCCATCCGCGGTTTGCAAAAGCGCGCCAACGATCGCAAAAACGACTGCGGCTGCGATTAGGCCTATGGCTATGATGATCGGCCCTATCAGTGATCCCTGACGCATCACACTAATCCTTTAGCGCACACCGCGACGACAGACACATTGTCAGACGCGCCGTTGGTAAGCGCTGTGGTCATGATCGCCTTGCAAAGCGTCTCGGCATTCACAGCACATTGTAGAAGCTTGGTCATTTCGCCTTCGCCCACGGCCCCCGTCAGACCATCACTGCAAAGTATGATCCAATCTCCCGGAACGATCGGCACGGTCACCTCATCCAGCTCTAACTCAGGCTCATAGCCAACCGCGCGCGTGACCACATGCGCCTCTGGATGGGTATCACGCTTGGCAGGCTCAAGCGCGCCCGCATCGACCATATCTTGAACCACCGTGTGGTCCCGTGTGAGCAATCGCAACGCATTGTCGCGCCATAAATACGCGCGACAGTCACCTGCCCAAACGATGTGCGCAAAGCCAACTTGAAGCATCAGTGCGACAACCGTTGCACCGATTTGTCCAAAGCCGCTTTTGCTGGCCTGCACTTGGATGTCAGCGTTTGCACGGGTCAAGGCTGCGCAGAGCGCATGACCCGCCGCAACCGCATCATGATCAATTTGCGACAAAGCACCAATGACCAGATCAGAAGCCAAATCGCCATGCCCATACGCGCCCATTCCATCGGCAACGGCCCACAATATCCCCGTGGGATCGGTCAGAATTGCATCTTCGTTTTCCGCGCGAATTGTGCCCCGATGCGACAGACCAGCACCTTCAAAAATCGGTACTGCACCCGGTGCCCCTATCGGAATACGTGTGGTCGGTGATCTCATCTGCGCGACTGGCCCAAATTGCCCCCAAGTTGAATAAAACGTACAGAATAAAACTGTGAATTGAATTTTGGATTACGTTAGCGTATAAACTGAGCCATACAAAATTCTTTTTATGATGGTGATTGTTATGCGATTTTTCTCTGTAACCACCGCGAGCATTCTTACTCTATTTTTTTGCTCATCGGCCTATGCTGTCGATTTGACACCTGAAGAGATCAACGCTTTGTTCCAAAAGCAGATCGACGTGCAAAAGCAACCCTTGACCCGTTCGATCAATGGGTCCTCGACGCGCGGTATGAAATTGCTGACCGTGAAAGATGTCAGTGCCGAGCCTGTCGCGCCGCTGGTGGCTCCGGACGTGGCAACAACCCTAGAGGTCAATGCGCCCCAAGGGGACACAAGCGCAACGGCATCAAGTACAATTTTGAGCACAACAGCCAATTCAACGGAATTGAAACCCTTGGCGCCGCTGGCTTCTAGCGCCCCAGACCAACCGCTGGTCTACGCAAAATACGAAAGCGATTTGCAAGTGAACTTGCATATCAAGTTCGGGTTTGATTCCGCAGCTCTCGCCAACAGCGAGAAGGATAAACTCTCGACCATCTGCATCGCCATGAAAAGCAGCGACATCCCGCATTTTAGCATTATTGGGCATACCGATACCTCGGGTGCGGATAGCTATAACGAACGCCTTTCGGTGATGCGCGCCAAAGAAGTCGCGCGCCATTTGGTTGAAACCTGCGCGATCCCAGCGGAGCGTTTGCAGACCATCGGCATGGGTGAACGCTTTCCGTTGAACGAGGACAATCCGCGCGCCGACGAAAATCGCCGCGTCGAGTTTCAAGCCATAAGCTAAACGCCGATTGACCGGCGCTTGGCTCGCGGTGGGATTTTGCCCCGTCGTTCCTAAGTGAAATTGATTTTGCAGCATTGGCCAAAGATGCAAATTTACGACCAAATGGGATTTAAGTCCGAATTTACTGCCGCTCTGGACAAAGACGGGCGGGAGTTTTTGTTGCTGGTGATCAAAGGTACGTTTGATTTTCCTGATCACCCAAGCAGCAGCCCGATCAAGTCCAAGGAACAAACGCCGCTCACTTTCGCGGATGAAGCTACAGGTGAGCCGGGGTTTTCGGCAACGCGCCTTGAAACCGACTTTGCCCACCGAAAGCCAAAGTGCGATATCGTGCTTGATGGGGCGGCCTATGCACCAAGGGGCGAACCAGTTGATCGGGTGCGTGTTGGTCTGAAGGTTGGCAATTGGACCAAATCGTTTGATGTGCTCGGCGAGCGTCACTGGACCTCACTTGGGGTGACATTTGCGCCGAGTTATGCAGCAAAGTTTCTGCGCCAGCCAATTTCTTACGACGTCGCTTTTGGCGGTGTGGATCGCCTGAACAAAGACGACAAAGCCCCGCCGAGTTTTGCGCGTAATCCAGTTGGAACCGGCTGGGCTAGCACGGCGAACAGATCGCTGACTGCCGGGTTGCGCCTGCCAAACACACAAGCCGTTGATGAAACTATCGACTCGCCCTTTGGGGACTATGCAGCGATGAGTTTTGGCCCCATGGGTCGGGGCTGGCCCGGGCGGCTCGAGTATGGTGGCACCTACGATCAAAAGTGGATCGACAATGTGTTTCCGTTCCTGCCGCAAGATTTTGACGACCGTTATTACCAAATGGCCCCGCCGGATCAGCAAGTCGCAGAAATTAATGACGGTGATGAGATTATTCTCGCCAATCTCACGCCGGGCGGCAAAGAAAATTTTCGGCTATCGGGCACGGAACTGCCGGTCAAAATATTCAGAGGCCGTGACGAGGTTTTTGACGGCAACCTGAAACCTGACACTCTTTTGTTTGCCCCAGAGGATCGCCGCTTTTCGCTGGTTTGGCGGGTATCTTTACCAGTGAAGCGCATCATTACAGAATTTTCCGAAGCTTGGATCGGACCGCCAACCAAAGCCATGTTGAAAGCCCGCGATGAGGGACGCAGCTACATCCGCGCTGTGGCAACCGCCCCGTCAGAAGCCGAATTGGAATGACGACCGCGATCGACATCAGTGCCATCGGCATGGTCACAGCGGTAGGGCTTGATGCGCCGTCCTCTTGTGCCGCTATGCGCGCGAAAATCGATGGGTTTCAGGAAACGCGGTTCATGGGCAGTGGCGGAAATTGGCTCGTGGGTGCGCCTGTGCCTCTGCCGCGTAATTTTATTGGCGAAAAGCGTATGGCGCATATGGCCGCAGCCGCCATCGTCGAGGTGTTTGAACGATGCGCAGCGGCGCGCAATAGCACCGCGTTAATCCTGTGCCTGGCCGAGGATGCGCGCCCCGGCACCCTGACTCCGGACCCGACGCGCCTAGCGACGCGGATCGGCGAAATCGTGTCGTTTGATCGCGCACCCAAGACAAAGATTGTGGCCCATGGTCGTCCCTCCGGTTTTGTCGCGCTGGCCCAAGCGCGCAAAATTCTAGCGCGTGGCGAGGCCGAACACGTGGCCATCGTCGGCGTCGATAGCTACTTGTCCAGCCGCGCGGTGTCTCACTACCTCGCGGATGAGCGCCTGTTGGTGGAGGGCAATGCCAACGGCTTTATTCCCGGCGAAGCGGCGGGCGCGATCCTGTGCAGCAAGGCAGGCACGGCCGCGCTGAGCTTAACAGGCCTTGGCCTGACGCGTGAGCCTGCGCCAATTTACAATGAAGACGCGCGCCCC
>CAZBBZ010000076.1:0-10199 GCA_964489925.1 uncultured Rhodobacterales bacterium | reverse complement strand
AGATCAAGGATTTCATCCAGCAAGCGCGTCAGGCGCTGCGCCTCGGTTTCGATAATGCCCAAAAACCGGTTCTTCTCTTTCGGCGTAATATCGTCATCGTTGCGCAGAATTTCCGTGAACGAGCGAATAGACGTCATCGGCGTGCGCAGCTCATGGCTCACCTGACTAAGAAACGCATCCTTTTGCGCGCCAATTTCTGTAAGCTGCAAATTTGCGCGCCGCAGTTTGCTTGCGGTTTGTTCCAGCTGGGTCGACTGGCTTTCCAACTGCTGCGAGTATTGCAAAATCTGCGCGGTTTCATCGACGATGTTCATCAACTCAGCCACCGAAACACTGCCACCACCGGCAATCTGCGTAATCATCGCGTGGGCAGAGGCAGAGCCGATAGATCCGGCAAGCTGACGCTCAAGATTGTGAATAAACGCATCCGTCGGCTCCGGAAGCCCGCTTTCAAGGCCTTGGCGCGCGGTTTCTTGGGCAAACAGCCGATAGGCTTCTTCCCCGCCTAAAATCCGTTGGGCCAGCGTAAACAAATCCTCTGACGTGGCCGAGCGCCCCAGTGACATCGCAGCCGCGCCTTCACCACGTTTGAACACATCGACAAACAGCGCGGTCTGCAAACGCTCCAGCTCGTTTGGCCGCGTGAACAAGGACACAGTGACCAGTGCGACCGCGTTAATCGAAAGTGACCAAAAGAACGCATGCACCAGCGGGTCCATGCCGGAAACGCCAAACAACGCCTCTGGGCGCAACGACGCGACACCGAACAGTCCGTTTTCAATGGTGCTGGCCGAAAGGAAAAAATTGCCGCCAAAGCTTGGAAGCAACAGCGTATAGCCCCAAACCAATGACCCAGAAACCAAGCCCGCGATGGCCCCGTGACGTGTTGCGCCTTGCCAAAAAATACCGGCCAACAAAGCTGGCGAAAGCTGGGCCAGCCCTGCAAAGGAAATCAGCCCAATCGCCGCCAGCGCATCGGTGCCGCCAGAGACTTGGAAATAAAGCCAGCCAAGGGCCAGCATTGCGACAATCGAAATGCGACGGGAGGTTAACAAAACTCCGCGGACATCCCCCGAAGACTGGGTCTTGGGCGCAAAATAGCGCAACCAAATCGGCATCACGATGTGATTGGACACCATGATCGACAGCGCAATTGCCGACACGATCACCATTGAAGTGGCCGCAGAAAACCCACCAATAAACGCCAATAGGGCCAAGGTGGTTTGCCCGCTTGCCAAAGGCACCGTTAGAACAAACATATCCGGGTTCGACCCTGCGGGCAGAATGGTCAGGCCTGCGATTGCAATCGGGACCACGAAGAGCGAGATCAGGAACAGATAGGCCGGAAAAGCCCAAGCTGCTGTGGCCAAATGTTTGCCATCGACGTTTTCCACCACCAGCACATGAAACATGCGGGGCAGGGTGAAGATGGCGATTGCGGACAGCGCGCAAAGTGTGACCCAGCGCCCGCCCGTGACCGTCTGAATGCTCAGCATTTCAGGCGGGGCGCGGGAAAATATATCCGCAGGGCCGTCCGAAAGCCAAAACACCACAAACAGGCCAACAGCGATCAGCGTGAACAGCTTGACCACGGCTTCAAGCGCGATTGCGGTGACAACGCCGTGGTGACGTTCGGCTGAATCCAAATGCCGCGTGCCAAACAGGATGGTAAAAATCGCCAACCCTGTGGCGATCCAAAAAGCTGGCGCGCTTGTGGTCGCGTCTGGGGCGACGCCGGTCAAGGTTTCAAAGCTGATGGTGATGGATTGCAGTTGCAACGCGATGTAGGGCGTTGATGAAATAACCGCGAGACAGGTGACAATCGCAGCTATCGTCGGTGATTTGCCATAGCGCGATGAAATAAGATCAGCGATTGAAGTGATGCGTTGGCTCGCCCCGATGCGCACAAGCTTGCGCAAAATCCAGAACCACCCCACGAATAGCAGCGTTGGTCCAAGGTAAATGGCGGCGAATTCAAGCCCATTGCGCACAGCCGAACCAACAGCGCCATAAAAGGTCCAAGCGGTGCAATAAACCGACAGAGACAGGGTATAAATCAGCGATGATTTCAGCCAACCGAAATGGCCGCGGGCAACTTGGCGATCTGCGATTGCAGCCACAGCAAATAGCAAGGCGACATAGGCCAAGGCCACAAGCACCAAGACGTTAATGCTGATCATTCCGGGTCGTCTTGGTTAAGGCGGCGGGCCAATCTGCGGGTCGCCCAGATAATCACCAGCCAGAACCCAAAGAGATACACAATGACCGGCGGTATGCCGAACAGGCCGGTGCCAACATCTGCAATGCGAATGAGTGGCGAAAAGAAAACTAAGATACCAAGTAGCGGCAGGATCAAGGAAATGTCGCGCCGCCGTCGGATCTGCTGGGCCTTTTCGGCAAGATCGATTTCGGGCCTTTGGGTCATGCCAGTAACGACTTTACGCGCGCGACCACCTCGTCGTTGGAAAACGGTTTGACCATATAATCATTCGCGCCGGTCGCGCGGGCAACCTCTTGATCGCGGGCCTGCCCTTTGGCCGATAACATCAAAACCGGGATCGAGGAAATCGCAGGCGCTTTGCGGATATCATGCAGAATTTCCAAGCCCGAGCGACCGGGCAACATCACATCCAAGATCACAAGATCGGGCCGTCGGTTTTGAATTTCAAAGATCGCTTCACCGCCATCGGGCACGCAATGCACGTCATACCCTGCGCGTGAGAAAATGAAGATCAATGACTCCGCGATGTTTGGTTCGTCTTCGACGATGATGATGTGTTGCGCCATTGGTTCGTCTCCCGGGTGGTGCTCTGATGACACCTTTTGACAGACATCATAGCGCTTGGGTCCCGGGGATAGAAGAGGGCGCGTTTACAGGGTGTCAGCGCGAATAAACGCGCGCCGGGTCAGGGTTTTCATAGTGTCAACGTAGGTCTCTGTGGTCCAGCCACAGTCATTGGTCAAATGGTCCCAAGCATCAAATGACAACATGCTGCACAGCACCGCCGTGGCGCTTTCGCAGGTCCAATCGAGCGCCAATCGGTTTTCTTGCGCGATTTGAGTCACCGCTGTGGCGCAGCTTTGGCGCAGCGCTGCCATGCGGTCTTCCCAAGCTTGATGCGCGGTTTCATCTTCACGGCTGGCGGCGCGCAATGATCGTGCAGCCCCTGCAAATTCTGGCAAATAATGGCCCCAAAAGGTAATGAAGGCATCTAACCGACTTGGCCCATCCGGTGCCAGTTGCATGGGCTGTAAGCGATCCGGCAGGTTCAGACTTAGGTCAATTTCGCGCATGGTTGCCATCAACAACTCGGTGCGGGATGAAAAATGTTGATAGAGCGCTTGGCGCGACAGCCCCGACGCCCCTGCGATTGCTGACATATTGACAAACGCGCCGTCATTGCTGGCAATCACGGCTTGCGCGGTGTCAAGAATACGCTGCCGGGTTTCCACTGCCTTGGTTTGGGCCATGCCTGATCCTCCTGTTGCGAGCGCATACAGGTTTACAAGCTGTCAAGTTAACGAGGTCTTAATGAAAACGAGGTTCGCGGCCCAAAATTGACACCCTGTCAATCGCCAATGAACGCGCCTGTTAGGATGTTTGATCCCGACTGTGACGCGATCACCCCGCCCACTTCATCAGGCGCGCTAAGCGTTGTGTCATAGCCAAAAAAAGCACCTGACGTATTACTGGTGGTGCCAGTGACATCGACAGTCGTTGCGCCCAAGCGCGTGCTAAGTGCCCCGCCGGAAAAGCCCGACTCGATGATTGTCGCATCGCTTATGGTAATACGATCGAAAGCCGTAACGCCCGTTCCCGTCACGTCCAGATCCAAGTCATTTGTCGAAAAATTAGCAGCCAAAGTGCCGGACCAATCGGTCAGCGTTTCGCTGCCCCCATTGGTCACATAAGTGCCTTCAAATTCCACCGTGTAGGTCACGTCCGTAGACCCGGCCATATCCGCGTTGCTGGTTTCAAGCCCGACAATGCCTGTGTAGGTCACGCCACCCGTGGTGACATCGACCGACTGAGCATAGTCGTAGGTATTAAACGGCAAAGGATCGACCGTCGCAACCGAGGCAAAGCCAGCGGTGCTTGGATTAGACACAAAAATCGACTGATCGCTGTGGGTGTAAGTGCCATCGATCGTGCCGGTTGACAATGTGGTCGTGTTAACCAATCCGCCCGACAAAGAACTCGTGCCGCCTGTCGCGTCAGTTAGGGCCGCGTAGTTGGACCCGGGCGTGAAAATACCACCCGCAGCTTCTGTGCCGCCGCCGCCACAAGCCGCCAGACTCAACACTGCTACGGCGCCACTGACGCCCGCTCTTACGGTTCCCATATTCTTTCCCTCGCTTACCCGTTTTCGGGCAGTCTGCGCTGCACCACCGCTTTACGCGATTAAGAAGTCATCCGCAGATAAATCCTCGATTTTCAACCCATGAAGAAGGATCGTCGTCCCTTCGGCTGAAAACAACACCCCGTCGCTTGTTTCGCTCAAATACCCGCCCGTGATAATCGCATCCGGCGTATCAAGCTGGAAGCCTTTGAGCACAATCTGATCGACACCTGCAACAAAATCCTGCCGATCAACCGTAGGCTTGTAGCCAAGCGCCAAATCGCGCGCATCAAAGCTGCCGATGGTGTCATCGCCATCGCCGGGTGAGAACACGAACTTATCCGCGCCGCGCCCGCCTTGCATGATGTCATCGCCCTTGCCGCCCTCAATGGTATCGCTGCCTGCCAAGAACGCGCCGATGATGTCGCCCACGATGATGTCTTCGCCGTCGCCACCCTTCAGGTCGTCATTTTGCATGCCACCAACGAGCATGTCATTGCCCGCCGCCCCATCGAGAGCGTTCGCACCGGCAAAGGCCAGCATAATGTCGCTACCAACGCCACCTGTGCGCTGTGTGGCTCCGGTTTCGACTAGTACCGGCTCCGGCTCGGTAATTGGATCTTCGGGTTCGATTTCAACAACCGCTTCGGTTTCTGGTGCGGGTTCCGGTTGTGGTTCTGGCTCTGGCTCAGGCTCAGGCTCAGGCTGCGGTTCAGGCTCAGGCTGCGGTTCCGGCTCGGGTTCCGGCTCAGGCTCCGGTTGAGGCGCAGGTTGCACCACTGGAAAACTATCGGGCATCACGTCATTGTTCGTAGCGGCCAGCCCAGCAATTTCACCCTCGCTCAACGCGCGGTTATAAAGCCCAAAGTTAGACACCGTGCCGTCAAACACGTCATAAACAAAATCAGGGTTATCCGCGCTGCGCCATCCCCCATGCGCGCCCAAAACGATGTCGTTGTTGTTGCGAGTCCAGTCGATTGTCAGCTCCGGATCAGACGCTACTTTTTGACCATCCACATACACTTGCGTGCCCGCCGCGCCAAAGACCAACGCGATATTATAGCTCGATCCTGCGCGCATGAAGTCATCTGTCTCAGCGCGGATGTAATGGGACTTATTTTTGGTCTGCAGCCGCACATAAAGAACGCCTTCTTGAATATACACCGTCGTATGCCCGCCGTCGCCGTATTTGCGCGCGTCTTTGGACACCAGCGCAACGGTCCCACTGGTCGGGATCGTGTCGGCGTTCATACGAAACGCAATTGTCCCTTCGCGCAGATTGAACGCGCTCTGATGTTTGATATTTTGCCAGCCGTCCGTGCCATTGGCATCTGCGGCTTGGGTTTGCGCAAACACACGCGCATCGGCGAATTTATCAGCCGTCGCATAGGCGCTATTGGCATCATAAAGTGATCCATCCGCCAAATCATCAGCAAGGATCGCGTTTATCCACGACGACATGTCTTCTAGGCTTGCGTTATGCTTGCCCTTGGAATCCAGAATGGTGCTGCCCCATTTGGTGCCAAAGCCGATATTGTAAAGCGCATCCGCTACTTGGGCGAGCCCGTTTTCCCCAAACAAGGGACTTTTGGCAGACCAAGTATCCGCAAGATCAAAGCCGCGATCATCGCGCCCGTTCAACTGGCGCAAGTCTGAAAGACGGTTCTCGCTGATCCAATCGTCCAATTCCTTAAGGTCATGGATGTTGATGGACCCGTTGTTGGCAATTCCGGTGGCTTTGATGCCTTCAATTAGGATCGCGTTGATGCCATCTGCTGCGCGCGCCGCTTCTGCGATTTGCGTAGACGACAGTTTGTTTTGCAGCCCTGTGTCTTGCAAAACCATTGTCACCAAACTGTCGAGACCCGTTCCCGTGGTGCCTTCGGGATACAGATCAACCAACCCGTTTTTCAACGACCCATCCGCCAAATCTTCGGCCAAGGTTGTTTCCAGCCAATATGCCACATCCGACAGGGATGCATTGGCATTGCCATCCTCATTGATTAGGCGGCCGTTTTTGTGGCCGAACCCAAGATGGTAAAGCCCATCAGCAATCGTATCAATTTCAGCGCGCCCAAACTGTCGCGCCTCGCCGCCGTCGCCTTGGGCCAAGTGAAAACCCGTTTCCACGTTGTTTTCATCGTCCCCATGGGCGTGAACCCAAGCCGCTTTATAGTTCGTCTTGATGTGATCGGCCAAAATGCGAATGTCTGCGGCACTGATTTCATCGTTATTGGCAATGCCCGTGGCCTTGATTGATTGCACGATGATCTTGTTCATCATGTCCGCAGCCTCCGCCGCATCGTTCACATCGCTTTGGCTAATGCGCCGCTCTAGACCCGGATCAGACGTGATCGTGTCCACAATCGCATCAAGCCCGGTGCCTGTGGTCGCTTCAAAGAGCGGCTTAACCGACCCGTTGGACAGCGCTACCATGTCTTCGGCCAGCAAAGCGTTCAGCCAATAGGCCACATCTTCAACCCGCGCGTTTCTGTCGCCATCTTCATTGGCCACGCGATTGCCGCGAATACCAAAGCCGATGTGATAAATCCCATCAGCCACGGTGTTCACTGCGTTATTGCCAAACTCATTGGCCTCTGACCCATCGCCTTGAACTTTGTGAAAGCCCGTTTCTGTCTTGCCCTCATCATCCCCGTGAAACCGGGTGAAGTCGGATTTGTGATTGGCTTGGATCCATTCGCTGATCGCATGCACATCGGACGAACTGATCTGCCCGTCATTGGCCGCACCCGTGGCTTTTATCGCCTCAATGATGATCGCGTTCATGCCATGAGCCGCGCGCGCGCCTGCCTCGATATCTGCAAGGCTCGCACGGTCGATCAGGCCGGGGTCGGTTACGATCCATTCCACCAGCTTATCAAGGCCGGTGTTGGTGGAGGGAAGATCGGTGGGGGCAACATATTCCTTAATTTCGACCGGATCAGCACCGATAATAATCTGAGCGATCGCATCGCTACTTCCCGTCGATTCCGTCGCGAGGCTGTCGATTTCCGCGTAATTCAGCGCGCGGTCATAAACCTCAAAGTTCAGGATTTCGCCATTAAACTCTGAATGAACCTTGTCATCGCTTTGCGATTTGCGATGCGCATTTGTGGCGCCAATAATCAAGTTGTTGTCGTTATGAATCCAGCTCACGGTCGTGCCGGACGCATACATCGCCAACTCACCATTAACCCAAACTTTGACACCCTCAGTGCCAAAACTAAGCGCAAGATCGTAAGCCGTGTCGTTTTCAAACGGAACGGGGATTTTATAGTATTGGTTATCATTCTTTTCTGCCGTGCGCAGGTAGAGCGTGCCGTCATGGAAATAGAGCTGCATATCGCCCGTGTGGGACCCGTTATGATCCTTGGCAAACAAGACCTGCGCGCCATCCGCGTTTAGGTCTTTGGCGATAAAGGCCAGCGACACGGTGCCTTCGCGCAGCGCCAGTTCATTGGTGTGCACAACCTCAAGCGTATTGCCTTTTTCATGCAAGTTGACCCGCGCGGGGCCTTGATAGGCCAGCGCATTGTTCAAATTGCCCACAGCCGCTGAGCCACTCAGCGCGCCATCCGCAAGATCGTCCGCCAAAAGATGGGTCAGTTGGGCCGCAAGCTCATTGGTGCGACCGACATAATCGCCATCCTCATCGCGGATCGATCCATATTTTTGCGTAAAGCCAAGAGAATAAAGTGCCGGGCCAAATTCGTTGAACAGATTTACACCTGCCACTTGAACCGTGCCACCTTCCCACTTTAGGCCCATAAGCCCGGTGTCTTTGTCATCATCGCCGCGCAGGTTGACCCAGTCCGCTTTGCGGTTGTCGGCAATCCATTTACTCAGCACGTTGATTTCCAGCGCCGTAATCACGCCGTCCTCGCCCACACCAGTTTCGCGCATCCCCTCGATGACGATCGCATTCATCGCATCCACCGACCGGGCAAGTTTCGCGATGTCAGAGGTTTTCATATTCTCGTTCAAACGCGGATCGTTCAGGATGCCCGGCAACAGGCTATCAAGCGCGGTACCCGTCGTCCCAGCAGGCTGAGTTTCCACATTGGCGTTGGCCAAACTGCCATTGGCAAGATCGTCGCTCAGCAACTCGGTCAGCCAATGGGCAATTTCGTTTAAGGAACTCGACCCTTTGCCATCAATATTCTTTGTGTGGCCGTGATCTGTACCAAAGGCGATATCGTAAAGGTCCGTCGCAATCGTATCGGCAACGCCGTCACCGAACAGGCGCACATCGCCGCTTTTCATATCAATCTGGTTGATGCCGTTTTCGCCCCGCCCGTGCAGCGCTTTGAATTCGGCCAGATGGTTCTTTGAAATCCAAGCGCCCAGCTCGCGCATGTCCGCAGCCGTAAACGCGCCGTTGTTGGCAAGCCCCAAGGCCTTGATGCCCTCAATCAGCAGCGCGTTCATCGCATCCGCACTCGCGGCGGCCTCGTTGATATCCGCGCGGTCCATATGCAGGATAAGTCCCGGATCGGTCGTGATCGCCTCAACCAACAGATCAAGACCCGTGCCCGTGCTGGCCTGAGTATGCTCGCTCACGCGCCCGTTGCGCAGTGACCCGCTGGCAAGATCGTCCGCTAGCAACTCGTTGAGCCAAAACGCCACGCGATCCACATCGACGTTGGCATTGCCATCCTCGTTAATCAGATGCCGCCCGTTATGACCAAAGCCAAGATGGTACAGCCCATCAGCCACCTGATCCACGGCCGCATCACCAAACAAAACCAACCCGTCGCCATCGCCCTGCACATAATGAAACCCGGTCTCTTTGCCGTTTTCATCGTTGCCGTGATGCAGCTTCCACGCGCTCTTTTCGTTCGCCTTCAACCAATCGGCGATCACGCGCACATCAGCCGCGTCGATCTTACCGTTATTCGCACTGCCCGTGGCCTTGATCGCTTTGATAATCAACGCGTTCATCCCAGCCGCCGCATCAGCCCCTTTGACGATCTCGTCGCGGGGCAGATATTGGTTCAGACCGGGGTTCTTCAGAACCGTCTCAACCAGAAAGTCGAGACCGGTGCCTGTTTTGGCATAACCGTGCGTCGTGGTGTCGAGGGTCAGAGCGTCGCGTTTCGGGTCAATCAGGCTGTCTAAATCGGACAAGGGCATGGGGGTGATCCAAGTGTGTGTGATTTCGGGCTTAGGTTGATAAGAAATTAAGGTTCCAGACAAGGGACTTGCGCGCGGCTTGGCGGATTTCCACCAGCTTAAGCTGACGTAGGGGCGGGTGAATTCTGGCGCATTTGTGGCGAAAGCCGTCCGGGGGCTGATATGGACGCGCGTTCGGGGTGCAGATGCCCGTTTTTGTGGATGAGATATGCACAGCATAGCGCCCTTTTGGACCGGCGATATTCAGTGAAATGAGCCAAGAAAACTTAGGATTTCGGCCGGGATCGGCCTCTGACAGGTTAATAAAACATGAATTTAGTGTGAAATTTTCCCGCCGAATTTGGCCCATGCCGTGGTTTTGACACATTGTCTGGCGTCTTGGGCGGGTTTCCGCCAGCCTAGGCTTGTCCAGCGGGGCGCGAGGACAGACAAATCTGCGCAATTTCATGCGCAAAAGCAGACAGATGCCGCAAAATTACGGGATTATTGCGTAGATTCGACCCTTTGGGCGCGGAAAAACTCGTAGTTTGCTTTCACCGTTTTGGTGTTTGGATGATCCGCTCCAAGAGCGGTCTCCAACACGCGCAGAGCTTCCACAAACAAAGGCTCTGCCTCGTCAAATCGCCCGGTGTCCCGCAGCAATGCGGCGAGATTGTTGAGGCTGTTCCCGGTTGTGGGATGCTCCTCCCCCAGCGCCTTTCGTGCGATCGCAAGCGCGTCGCGGAA
>CAZBBZ010000075.1:0-10227 GCA_964489925.1 uncultured Rhodobacterales bacterium | reverse complement strand
CATGGGGGAAAATTGCGGCCAGCCTCTCATTTTTTATCGCCCCCTTTTGATCACGTGATTCGCCCGCTCTACCCCCTCAAGACTGTCAAACCTCAACCATTTGATCAAAAACCATGCGATAGCGGTCACCGCATCAAGGGACCGCAGGCGCAGTTTTGGTGAAAGAATAGGCAATTCGCGCAAAAAAACGGCTCTAAGCCCGCACTTTGCGTCCTAGCTATCCGGGATCAGTCCCAATCCGCGCAGGTAAATCCCCATCCCCGATTCCAGCAATTCCTCTGCTGAATAGGGCGCGCGCGCGCCGGGGGATCCTCTGGCAAATAGTTCCACTACGCCGTGGCTGAGCGCCCAGATGTGATGGGACATCATTGCAGGCGGCGGGCGTTTTTCAATCGGCAAATGCTGAGACAACGCATCGGTCGCTTGGGTCATCACCGCCATGGCTTTGTCCGCTGCCGCGTTCAGTTCTGAATTTCCAGCCAGTGACAAACCGCTCTCAAACATAGCAATGTAATGACCGGGATGCGCGCGCGCAAACGCGAGATAGGCATGGCCGGTCGCTTCAAACGCGCGCAGGGCATCGGGCTTGCCGTCGTTGTAAGCGCCCGCCAAAGCGTCCGAGAATATCTCATAGCCCTGCCGTGCGGCTTCTTCCAAGATTTCCATCTGTCCCTTGAAATGGCGATAAGGGGCCGCCGGAGACACCCCCGCTTCGCGCGCCGCTTCCGCCACGGTGAACCCCGCCGGGCCTTTGGTGACGATCAGCTTAAGGGCCGCGTCAACCAAGGCTTGGCGCAGATTGCCGTGATGATATCCGCGTTTGCTGGGCATCAGATGATATCTGGACCGCCGGTGATTTTGGGATCAGCCGCGCAAGCAACTTTGGCATCTTTATGCGCATAATCTATCTGGGACAGTACCGTGCGAATGGCAGCAATGCGCGCGCGGGATTTATCGTCTGTGCGGATCACTTGCCACGGGGCGGCATCCGTATGGGTGCGCTGAAAGGTTTCCTTGATCGCGTCCGTATAGGCATCCCAACGAGACAACCCTTTCACGTCAATGCCCGAGAGTTTCCACTGTTTTAGCGGATCACTTTCCCGTTTCAAGAACCGACGCAGCTGTTCAGCGCGCCCGACATTCAGCCAAAGCTTTATCAAGTGAATACCATCGTTTTTAAGCATCGCTTCAAACTGCGGCGTTTGCTCAAAGAATTGTTCGCGCTGGTCATCATCACAAAAGCCAAAGACCTTTTCCACCACACCCCGGTTGTACCAAGACCGATCAAAGAACACGATTTCACCGGCGCTTGGCAAATGCTGGATGTAACGTTGGAAATACCACTGGCTACGCTCGGTTTCGCTGGGTTTTGACAGCGCAACCACCCGCGCACCGCGTGGGTTCAGGTTTTCACGGAACCGCTTGATCGTGCCACCCTTCCCGGCAGCATCACGCCCTTCAAAAACAATCACAACCCGTGCGCCACTTTCCTTGACCCAAGTCTGAAATTTCATCAGCTCGATTTGCAGCGCGTCCATTGTTTCTTCGTAGTCGTTTTTGTCCATCCGCGTGTCATAAGGATAGCTGTCAGACGCAATTCCACGTTTCTTGACGCCGTCAATCAACTCACGCACACGCGCAGGCGCTTCGTCTTTCAGAAACTTGCTAATCGCGCCGTCGAACGGCTTTGGAAAGGTCTGTTTGGCCAAGGTCTTGTCCCGTCCCGTTAATGTTATCTGCTCTTACATAGGCAGTTTAGGGGGAAATTGAAATGGCAGAGCACAGAGGCATCTCCGCGCGATCCAATCCGCCCCAAACGAGTGGCATTTTTCACCTTCGCGAAGCAGCACACGCGTGATACCCATCACGGAAACAACGAACAAAAGACGCACAATATGGGCTTTGGATTTACATTTCTAACTTGGAACCTCGCCATGATGGAGCGGTCCGATTTCGCGCCTGCAAACTGGCGGATCGACCAGACCGAAGCCGCGGTGCGCGATTTGGTGATGCGACACGACCCGGATGTGGTGCTGTTTCAAGAACTGCCCGGCATGGTGCCATTTATCGAAACCCACGATATGGCCCCGGCAAATAACAAGGGGCAAACCGGAGATATTGCCACGCTTGTACGGCGTTCAATGATGCTAGGGCTGACCGCCACCACCAGCGAAAACTCTGTACTAATTCAATTTGCGCAAGCGCCGATTACGCTGGCCAATGTGCATCTTCCTTCTGGCAAAGGCGGCGCGAATTACCGCAAATATGCGGTGCAAGACATCAAGAAAGACTGCCAAACCGACGAATTGCTCGTGGTCGGCGACACCAACACCCGCACCCGCGAAGAAAAGACGTTTCGCATGTTGGGGCTGTCGGGCAAGCGCCCACCAGAACCCACTTGGAACGGTCGCATTTCAAAGTATCGGCACGCCGCGCGGGAATATACCGCCTATTTCACCCGCGCGTTTCACACAAAAGGGGTGCAGCTCAAAGACATGCAATTGCTAACCGAGCCCGTTACAAATGGGGCAACCCCGTTTCATGTGTCAGATCACTTCCCCCTGATGGGTCGGTTCGAGGTTGCGTCCTAACCTAACCTTTTTCCAAATCCGCCAAATCAAACGGCGCGCTTTGGTAAATCTCGTTGATCCAATTGCCGTAAAGCAAATGTGCGTGGGAGCGCCAGCGGTTTTCTGGCACCCGGCTTGGATCATTATCCGGGTAGTAATTCACCGGCACATTCACCGGATTGCCACCCGCTACATCCCGGTCGTATTCTTCTTTCAGGGTGCCGCTATCATATTCAAAGTGATTGAAAATATAAAGCGCCCGGCGCGCAGGATCATTCACCAAACACACGCCCACCTCGTCTGAGGCCAACAAAATTTCCAAGCCATCCACGGCGGCGATTTCATCTTCGCGCATCTCTGTCCAGCGGGATACTGGAATCACGAAATCATCCGAGAACCCCCGCAGATAAGGCGAACTTGGCACCCGTGTTTTATGACGAAACGCGCCAAAGGCCTTGGCATCAAGGATATGCTTTTTTACCCCATAAAAATGGTTAATCATCGCCATGCCGCCCCAGCACACGCCAAAGGTCGAATGCACATGAGTGCGGGTCCATTCAAAAACCTCGCGCAACTCATCCATGTAGGACACATCATCAAAGGGCAGATGTTCAATCGGCGCGCCCGTAATAATCAGCCCGTCAAACCGCTGTTCACGCGCTTCGGAAAACGGCTTATAGAATGCTTCCATATGTTCAGGCGCTGTATGACGGCTTTGATGCTCGCTCATGCGGATAAGCGTAAACTCGATCTGCAAAGGCGTCGCCCCAATCAGCCGCGCGAATTGCGTTTCGGTCTGCACCTTCTTTGGCATCAGATTTAGCAAGCCAATTTGAAGCGGGCGAATATCTTGCACCATCGCTTCGTTTTCACCAAGCACCATGACGCCTTCGCGTTCAAGGATATCGTGAGCAGGCAAATCTTCGGGAATTTTAATAGGCATAAAACTAGGTGTCGTTTGACTCTGTTAAGCTTGCGCGGCCTTTGACGCCGCTTGACGGGCCAATGCACTATCCTTGTCTGTCACGCCAAGCAAGTTGGTGACAAGGCGCATGTGGCCATCTTCTTCGTGATCGCGGTGCGCATCGGCCAAAACCAGTGACCATAAATCCTGCATCAATGCGAACCGATCCTCGCGCGGAACGGCCTCTTTGACCACGCGCGTAAAGCGAACCGTGTCATGCGTGGCATCTTCTGCCGCGATACCACTTTGCAAAAGCGCTTTGGCGCGCGGCTCATCAAGATCAAAGCGGTTTTGAATAATTTGCACAATACGCGCAGCTTCCACATCGGCAAAATCATGATCTGCACGGGCCAGTTGCACCAGCAAGGCGGTCAGGGCGACCTCTGCTGACAGCTCTTGTGCAACTGGTTCGGCAGGTGCGCCCAACGCAGACAATAGCTTTCTTAACATTGATGACTTTCCAGTTACGAATGGTTCAGGCGAACCCTGAATGTAGGGTCTGAAACCGCAAGTCCAAGCTGAATTTGGCCAAAGCACAAAACAATTCCCAATTTGGTGATACCGTTTACGCTATGTTCACAAAATGTTCTCAAATTGCTGCAGGCTAGGAGAACCCAAAATGTCTGCACCAACCCCGCGCCAGAATGGCGATGAAATACGGACCGCGCAAAAAAAGCTATCCCAGGACCAAGTCCGTCAGGAACATGCTTTGCGCCTATTTGGGCAGGCGCTTGCGCAAAATCGTCTTGAATTTGCGTATCAACCCGTGGTTTCGGCAAGAAATGCCGCCACGGTTGCCTATTACGAAAGCCTCGCGCGGATACGCACTGAAGATGGGGATATTATTTCTGCGGCCTCCTTTGTCCCGGACCTTGAACATCACGACATGTGTCGCCTCTTGGACGTGGCCGCTTTGCGCAATGCCATTTCGGTGATTGCGGATCAGCGAAATTCCCGTATTGCCGTGAACCTATCCGCGGCAAGCATCGGCGACTACGCTTGGCTCGATATCTTGCGCGCGGCTTACGATCGTGACCCGATTTGCGGTGAGTTTTTGATTGTGGAAATCACAGAAAGTGCATTTCTTGAACTGTCCGCGAGCAATCTGGAATTTTTATACGAAATCCGGCGATTTGGCGCATCTATCGCCATTGATGATTTCGGCGCAGGGCACACCTCTATCGGCCATCTGGGAAAGTTTCGCTTTGATTTCCTGAAGATCGACAAAAGTTTTGTGAAGGATTTTCAAACGAATGAAGGCGCGGGCTATTTGATCCAATCAATGATCAATATTGCGCGCCACTTTGAAATGGTGTCGATCATCGAAGGGGTCGAAGATCACGTTATCGGTTTGCGACTTGCAGAAATGGGGGCGGATTGCTTGCAGGGCTATGCATATGGCCGCCCTGCTTTTCGCGAGGATTGGAATGGCGCGCTTGAAACGGGCACTTAATGTACCACGAATTTAGCGGTGCGCGCCGCTGGCTATTTCTTTGGTTCTGTAAGCTTGGACAGCTGCGCTTGCATGGCCGCCAGCTGATCCTTCATCGCATCAAGATCGCCCTTATCGGCGGATGCCTCCGGCGCGCTTTCAGGTGCGGGCGGTTTTTCTTGGGGCTGTGCAGCACTGGAAACGGGTGATCCAAATGGGGAAAACATGCTCATTGCGTTTTCAAACCATTCCATATTGGTGCGCGCCATCGCTTCCATCCCTTCAAGGGCGGGATTAGCGGCAAAGGCTGAACTCATCTGTTCGCGCATTTGTTCTTGGTTGCGCACAAAAGTTTCCATCGACGCATCAAGATAGCTTGGCACAACTCCTTGCAAACTGTCCCCATAAAGACCGATCAACTGACGTAAAAACCCGATGGGCAGCATATTTTGCCCCTTAGCTTCTTCGTCAAAAATGATCTGCGCAAGAACAGAACGCGTAATATCTTCTTTGGTTTTCGCGTCCTGAACCACAAAATCTTGCCCATCGCGCACCATCTGCGCCAAATTTTCCAAAGTCACATAAGTAGACTTCGCCGTATTATAGAGCCGGCGATTGGCATATTTTTTGATAACGACTGGATCAACAGCATCTTTGGTGGATTGACTGTCCAAGTTGGCACCCTCGCCCAAGACTTTTGTAAGACCTAGTAGTGTAGTGCGCAGGCGCGCAACCGCAACATCTATTTCGCGACTGCAAAAAGTTTGTGTATCGCAGCATTTATCGCAATACGTATCACCGCAATATTGGACAAAGCCCAAAAGCTCTGCTTCAAGCAGGGTTTGACCCGAAAGCCAGCCAAAAGGCAATGTGATGAACCTCGGCGTATTAGAAACCGGCCCCGTCGCCAGCGAACTCACCGCCAAATGGGGCAGCTACCGGGAGTTTTTCCATCGGCTTTTGGCACCCGTTGCCCCCAAACTGAGCACAACCGCCTATGTTTGCCATAAAGGTGACATCCCAACTGACCCTTCGGCGCATGACGGCTGGATCATCACCGGATCAAAATTTGGCGTTTACGAAGACTTGCCGTGGATTACCCCGCTAGAGGTTTTTTTGCGCGATACCTACAAGGCGCAAGTGCCAATCGCCGGAATTTGTTTTGGCCATCAAATCTTGGCGCAAGCCTTGGGCGGGCGCGTGATCAAATCTGAAAAAGGCTGGGGATTGGGTGCGACAAGTTACCAAATAACCGACCAAGAAAATTGGACAAAAGGCAAAGGCAGCACCTTCACCGGCCACGCAGTTCACCAAGACCAAGTGGTCATGCCTCCAAAGGATGCACATGTGGTCGCAACGTCCGAGTTTTGCCCGTTTGCCGCCCTCGCCTACGGTGACCCGGTCACACCAAAGGCCATTTCAGTGCAATCTCATCCAGAGTTTGATGCGGAATTTATGCATGACCTGATCAAAGCACGACGCGGCACCGTGTTTGATGCGCCAATTGCAGAGCAAGCCCTTAAAAGCTTGGGCAAACCCATAGATAACACCCTATGGGCCGAGTGGATTATAGCGTTTTTCCGCAGCGCGATGGCAAAGCCGCAAACCGAATGAACAAACAGATGCTATCTCGCAAAGCGCTGCGAAAATTGAGTATCAGACTTGTTCGTGGCTACACCGTTTTATTTCGTCCTTAAGACGAAGTTTCCGACGCTTCATGTCGGAAATATCAAGACCGTCGCTGCCCGGTGATTTCAGCGCGTCTTTGATACTTGCTTCTAGTATTTGATGCTTCTTTTCGAGTTCTTGAAGGTGGGAACTCATGTTCATATGCAACTCCATCATTAAGTGGTTGTGTGGTTTAGCGTTACACAGAATTTGGATTCTGTCACGACTTTATGAAGCCCCACACGTTAAACGTGCGTTAATGTCACTCAAGCAACGCCTGAGAAATCGCGCGCCCGCCTTCCAGCACCAAACGCGCTTGCGAACTGAAATCATTGGCATCCTCTTTGTGATGCGCACCGTCATGCAGCACAAATGGCGCGTGCAAGCGGACCGCCCCCTTGGTCCCTTTGCGCGCGGACACAATCACGAGCTTTGCATCCCGCCCGTGGCGCGCGGCAATAGGTCGGATCGAAATATCCCCGAACGCTGCACCATCAAACCCTGCAATCAGCGCGTCCAAGACCTCTGCCCTTTGGATAATCGTCAACTGACCTTTCGGCTTTAACCGCTTGGCCCCGGCAATCACCCAATCGTTCAACAACGTCAGCGCGCCCCCATGCGCAAGGGCGCGCCCATCATCGCTGGGTGCGGTCGCGGCATTTGCGTCAAAATAGGGCGGGTTGAAAAACACATGATCGAAACATTGCGCCCGCAACGCGCTTGGCAAAGCGGTCACATCCCCCGTGACCACATCCAAACCCAAACCATTTGCAACCGCATTTTCGCGCGCCAAATCCGCATAATCGGGCTGCAATTCCACGCCAACCGACTGCCCCAGATTAGCGCGAGACAGCAAACAGAGACTGGCAACCCCAACCCCGCATCCGAATTCCAAAGTCGATGCCCCCGGCGCCGCGTCAATACTGGCTGCCAACAAAACCGCATCCAAACCGGAACGGAACCCGGTTTTGGGTTGTTTGATCGACAAACGCTGGCCCAAAAAACCATCGGTGGTCGTGGTTGGGACAAACGCGCTCACAGTTATTGCGAAACCTCGATGCCGTTGTCGCGCAAAATCGCGCGGGACAAAAACGCATCCTCATCCGCCACAACGACCCGCCGCGGCATTATGCCTATGCCCCCTTCGAGCACACTCATGTGGACGTCGAGTATGAAGCAGTCTATATCCTCGCCCCGAAGCAACGCTTGGGCAAAGGAAATTTGGGTCGGGTCGTTGGTTCGAAGCACTTCTTTCATGGTCTTGATTTAACCACACAGCCCAAAAACTTAAAGCAAGAGCAGAACAAAATCATGTCAACGCCCCTCAATCGGCTCTCTGATCTGGTCGATGATCAGATGCAGCTCGTAGATGGCCTGATCAAAACCCGTATGGTTTCAGGTAGCGCGCCGCGCATTGCGGATGTGGCGGCCCATCTGATTAGTGCTGGTGGCAAGCGTATTCGCCCGCTCTTGACGCTGTCTTATGCGCGCATGTTGGGGTTTGACGGCGAGGCGGATGCGAAACTGGCCGCCGCGGTTGAGTTTATTCACACGGCCACCTTGCTGCATGATGATGTGGTTGATGAAAGCGATAAACGTCGTGGGCGGCCCACAGCGAACTTGCTTTGGGACAATAAATCATCCGTCTTGGTGGGAGATTTTCTGTTTTCGCGCAGCTTTCAATTGATGGTGGAAACCGGATCGTTGCGGGTCTTGGACATCTTGGCCAATGCCTCTGCTGTGATTGCTGAGGGCGAGGTTTTGCAACTGACCACCGCCCAAGATATTGCCACCTCAGAAGCGACCTATTTAACCGTGGTGCGCGGCAAAACCGCGGCATTGTTTTCGGCGGCTTGCCAAGCGGGGGCCGTGATTGCAAAGGCAAGCGAGGCTGACACAAAAGCCGCTTACGACTATGGCGACGCGCTTGGCATTAGCTTTCAAATTGCCGACGATGTGCTGGACTATGGCGGCGCAACTGCGGCTTTGGGCAAAAATGTGGGTGACGATTTTCGCGAGCGTAAAGTGACCCTGCCACTGATTTATGCGCTTGAAAAAGCCGATGCGTCAGAGCGCGCGTTTTGGCAGCGCACCATTGGCGAGGGCGCACAGAACGACGGTGATCTGGACGAGGCTTTGGCGATTTTAGAACGTCACGGCGCGCTCGATCAGGCGCGCGAGGCCGCCCTTGGTTGGTCGCGCAAGGCGCAATCGACGCTTGAAGCTATGCCCGATACCCCGATCCGTACCGCCCTAAGTGACACGGCGGAATTTGTCGTTTCACGGATTGTGTGACGCGGCCGCGGCCTGCACCCACCATTCGGGATGTGCTATCTTTAACAGGTTCGCCGCAATTTTCGCGCGGGTATGATCCGCAAAAATCCCAAAACACGTCCCCCCAGACCCAGACATGCGGGCCAAATGACAGCCACCGGATGCCTCTAGCGCGGCCAAGGCCTCTGCAATGTCGGGATCTAGGCTCAGTGCAGGCGATGTCAGGTCATTTTTCATCTTACCCAAAAAATCAACGAAACTTTGCAAGGATTTGAATTTTTTGGGAAAATCTAGCTTTTTTGAACCCTTCGCAAGATCAAGCGCCTGAAACACCGCCCCTGTCGACACCGGGGTGCCATTGTTCACCAGAACCACCCAAAACGGCGGCAAATCCGGTGCGGGGATCAAGTCTTCACCGATCCCCAAGGCCCGCGCGGGTTCGCTTGCCATGCACATAGGCACATCCGCGCCAAGCGCGCGCTGCTGATCTAGGCTCGGGGTCACGCCATAGAGCTGGTACAAAGCCCGCAACGCCGCCGCCGCATCCGCAGACCCACCCCCAATGCCCGCGGCAACGGGCAAGTTTTTGGTCAACTCAACCGCAACGCCGCGCCCTTTGGGACAGTGCTTGGTCGCGGCCTGATGGATCAGATTTTCCGGGCCCGTGGGAAGTCCGGCGGCAAAGGGGCCAGATATTTCTAACGAAACCTTATCAGCCGGGCGTGCCACAAGCAGATCTCCGGTATTGGCAAACACCACCAAGCTGTCCAGCTCGTGATAGCCATCCGCGCGCCGCCCCAACACATGCAGATACAAATTGATCTTGGCGTAGGCAAATTCGTGAACGTCAGTCATTCACTCTTTGTCTGTTTCTTCGCGGTCAAGAACCAGATCAAGACCCAGCTCTAGCTTTAGGCGAATACGCTCTGCGTCGACCTCTTCCGGTTCAAACGACAAGGCGCGCCGCCATTGAAATTCCGCCTCGACCTTGCGCCCGACCATCCAATACACATCGCCCAAATGGTCGTTGATGATCGGGTCCGTGGGCAGCAATTCGGCGGCCCGTTCCATATGCGGCACGGCCCCTTCAAAATCGCCAAGGCGATACAAAACCCAGCCCAAACTGTCGGTGATATAGCCGTCGTTCGGGCGCGCAGCCACGGCGCGTTCAATCATGTCCTTGGCTTCGTCAATCTTCATGCGCTTTTCAACCAGCGAGTATCCAAGATAATTCAACACCAAAGGCTGTTCTGGTGACAGCTCTAGCGCTTTGCGAAAATCTGCTTCTGCATTTTCCCAAGCGTCCAAACGCTCAAACG
>CAZBBZ010000074.1:0-10300 GCA_964489925.1 uncultured Rhodobacterales bacterium | reverse complement strand
TGGGGATATTCTCTTGGATTGACTTCATCAACCATGAGGGAGGCTGTCTGTCGTATCCCGCCGCCAAGTCCTGCATCATTTGATCACGTATCAAATTCAACTCGGTCTGAGCGTCCATGACTTGCGGGTAAGGTGTATCTGCGCCAACCGCATCAAATACCGTGTTTGCAAGCCCTTTAGCTCTCCCCTCAAGTCCAAACGCATCCTGAGCGCCTGCAATCGGGGCTGGTTGTGGAGCTGCGTTTGCAGCGGCCTGCGCTTGCTGTACTTGTTGATTGCTGACGACTTGACCTGTCGCCTTGTCAATTAGCGTTGCCTCCCCAGATATCGGATCACGAGAGACGATATGTCGATCCGCCGCAAGAATTGACTCTTTTCTTGTAAGGCCAGTTTCCATAAATCGGGAAATCTGGGCCTCTGCTGCCGAAGGATTTTGGCTCTGGGGTGCCGCGCCATTCCTTGCCATGAATCGCTGATATTCTGGGGTGCCATCGACTAGCCCCGCCGCTTGGGCGCGAAGTTGGAGCGTTTGAAAGCCAGCCGGGACACTTGGCGCGTCCTCTTTCGCCTGAACATTTGGGAAAACCCGCTCTTTATCGCCGTCCTTATAGTAGTTGAAGCCATCAGCGGCCTTCATAACCTCGCGC
This sequence comes from uncultured Rhodobacterales bacterium, assembly GCA_964489925.1. Taxonomy (GTDB): domain Bacteria; phylum Pseudomonadota; class Alphaproteobacteria; order Rhodobacterales; family Rhodobacteraceae; genus CAYLLD01. The sequence continues at coordinate 9,653 of CAZBBZ010000074.1, read as the reverse complement.
TCTTTCGGCTCTTCGGGCGTAACCATCGACAACGCCTGCTCGAAAAGCCCAGCCTCAACCGCTGCATCCGCTAAAACTGATTCAAGACCCATGCCTTCGGGCAATTCAAGTTCATTCTCAGCCATGAATTCTGCGGTTCTACCCGTTTTGAGTGCAATTTGACCGGCTGTGATAAAGTGCTGCGCCTTCTTCAACTCGGCAAGCTCTTGCTCACGCGCCGCCGCGCTTGATGCTGCCCGTCGAGCAGATGCCGCCGCACGGGCATGTTGCGCTTGCGCACGTTGGTCTGCTCGCTGGCGAAGGTCCATATTTTGATGCTGGCTCCGCAATGCCACTGCGCCCTGAACGTCATGCTGCGCCCATTCCGCAAGTGCATTCTGATCGCCTCGGTACAAATCCCCGCCTCGCGCCTTAAGGAACTTCTGCAAGTCATTCTTGCGCTTGATATCATCGTGAGCCGAGCGCGTTTGAATGCCCTGATTATACGCGGCAAGCGGATTTACCCGCCGCTGCTGCAAGATGATGTTAGCGTTGAGCATTAACCCGCTCCCTGCATGTAGGCATACGCACTAAGGCCATTGCCTATTGTGTCATTCAGCGTATTGCTAAAGTTGGTGTAATTCGCTGCGAGAGCGTTACCCTTGGCCGACAAAGCATTGCCGATGTTCTGGCCCATAATGTTGCCTTGATTGGCTTGCATTCCGGCGGACGCTTGCCCCAACTGAGAAAGCCCAGCGAGGCGGTTGAGGTAGTTGTCCTGAAATCTGCCCACCGTATCCATGCGGTAATCGTCAAGGGCAACCCGTCGAGCGCCAGAATTATAGTTCCCGTTCGCCATCGTGCGGGCGTCGATCTGATCCATACCTCGCGTCAATAAGTTGTTGAAATAGCGGCTTTCGAAAGGATTATCGGCCTGCAAAAAGTTAGAATACTGAGACAAGGCATTCTGCCCCACCTGCGCATATGGCTCAAAGCGTGCAACATTCTGGTCGTTAATCTCGCGGGCAAATTCAATTTTCTGGTCCGCAGCTTGAGTTTGCGCCTTTGCGGCCTTGTTGGACCCAATCAGAGACGCGCCAGCGCCAAGCAAACCACCAATAATCATCGGCCAACCCATACTATCCTCCCAACGCAACAATGCGGGCATCTAATGCCGCGATCTGCGCTTTGCAGTCTTCTAATTCGTTGATCAGGTCATCGACCCACTTTTGAAACTCAAGGGTTGGTTCGCCCTTCTTGTCTAGGAAGCTGAAACCCCGCCAAACCCTAAGATATTCACGCAATTTCAATCTCCCCCTGAGAATACAGTGCCACATCAGCCGAGCCGGAATATGAGAACCTGCATGTAAGCGTCTGGTACTGCCCCAGCGCTCGCCATCTTGCCAATGTTTGGAAGTTAGACCCTTCAACAGTTTGAGGGATCGGCTGGCTCCAAGTCCGTCCGCCGTCTGGGCTTAACTCCAAAGATATCTGAATATCGTGGTCATTGTCGCCCATCTCGCCCCTCAAGCCGAGCATACCGACATTGTATCTTTCCCCACCTTGCTCAATAGGCAATGTGGTCATTGACCGCATCTCACTTGCGTTACTTTTACGGACGAAAGTGGCAATTTTCTGCGACCCATCCGCAGATAAAACATGGGCGCTTGGCGTATCCCGCCCGACAACATTTACGACCTCCCATGCACCGCCGCCAGTGCTTCGCCGATGCCACATATTCATAGAAATGTCGTAAACCCACGCTGGTCGATCATTGAACCGAATAACGCAAAAGCGATGCCCCTCAAACTCATAGTAAAAGAGACGGGATACGGGGCGTGAAACAACAAACGGGTTTTTAACACCTATTCTTGAGGTGTCTTCGATGTCAGAAACGACGCCGGGGTGGTAAATTTCCTGAAACCTTCCATCGATAGCAAGAACCGGAACGCTGTTCTGGTTTATGAAAAAAACACCATCCCCTGTTTCGCAAAAATACTCTTCTTCTGCCGAATTTGCCGGGCTAAGGTCATTGGCCAGACTGAAAAGCCTACGAGATAGAAGCCCGTGGTTTTCTCTAATCGTGGGCCTATTGTAGGCATCTACGCCCGCCTGCCCAGAAATTCGCCAAACCTCTGTGGTTTCATTCCCTAAGATGTAGAGATATTCCCCAACTCCAACAACAACTTCGATATTATCAGGACTTGATTCCGCACTGGCGAATTGCAAGGCATTGTGCGTTGTTGGATCGACTAAATCAGACCAGTAGAAATTGCTTGTATCTGCGCTAACAACGCGACCACGATGTGTCGTCATTGATTTCGGGGGTCTGCCCGATGTTGCTATCGGAGTGGGTTGAGGCGAAAACGTGTAAGGCCCCCCAAGTTCCGCATTAAACACCGGAGTTAGAACCCCGTATTTAAATGGGAAACCAGAGCGCCCTACTGCCGTTCGCACAGCCAGATCACCATTGATACTTGTAAAGCCCTGCGGCTCATCTGGCAGTGTTGCCCAAACTGAAAAGGCATCGGCCCCAAAATAGGGGGTTCCTACTTCATTCCCTACACTGACAACCAAGAAGTCAAGGCCATATTGAGTGGTGTGCTGATGTATTTTGACCCATTTTGATGAATCTGGAATTTCGTATTGTGTTTCCAGGTCCGGGCATGGCCTAAAGATCAATCGTGAGCGCCCACCAGATTTAACTGTTTCAGGGAAAAAATTCAGAAGATCCGCAGTATTTGAACCTTCTCCGGCATCCGGCCCTAACGCGCTTTCTGTAAGATATTCAACATCCATCAGCCAAAGCGCCAATCTGTGCCGTCAAAGAACACCGGGGCGAACTGGTTTCCACCGCCCTTCACAAGTACAGCGTTGAAAGCAACATCTGCCGTGTGCGCGTCGTTCTGCACGTATTTTGTGCCAGCGTCAGGCGCAGGAATTGCCATTATCTCGTTGTACGATAGCGGCATAGGCTTGAACCCACCCAAAAGGCGGAATGTCTTGTCAGTCTCGATAGAAACAGCGAAATCAACGCCTGTTTCACCATTGACGTAGAAGGCCAGCCCCGGTATGTTTTTGCCATCTAAGAGGTCAGACCAGCGGAATAGATTGGCCTGTGATCCGATCACCCTTCCCTTGTGCGTTGTTAGGGTGGATGGTCCGGTGCTATCAGTGAACGTGCTGCCGCCAATTGTTCCCGTGAAGGCTGGGAATGTCTGCGGCGATAGCGCCCAAATCGATCCAACCGGAATGATTGCCGCATACTGCAAATCGTTTGCAGCGCTTGTTACCTCTTCAAAGCCGACAATTATTTCCCCGTTCAGGCTGGTGAAGATGCGTGGAACCTTTGGCAGTGTGATTCTGGATGTGAACACCCCGTTTGAAAGCTCGCCGACCTCCTTGCCGATCATCACGACTTGTTGCCGCCCGCCGCCAATGGTGATGTGATCCATCACCCGAACCCGCTGTGTCGGATCTGGGACAACGTAACTCTCTATCCCGTTGGGACATGGCTTCATTACAAGGCTGGATCGGCCTGACCCTTTTTCAGCATATAGGTTAAAGCAGTCAGCCGCATTAAGGCCCTGTGCGGAGCCATCAAGCTCGGCCTCGGTGAGAAACTGAACGTCCACTTAACGATACCGCCAACTTGTGCCATCAGAGTACACATGCACCCGATGCGTGCCGCCCGCAGCAAGATCAACAATCCCATTATAGGTGACATCTGCAATGTCAGCGTTGTTCAGGATATAGTTGTGGTCTCGGCTGGCTGTTACGTCCAAAGCGCTCAGTGCGGCGCGGCTGATCTGCTGGTACGCAAGAGGCGCACCCAATCGAACTTGCTTGTTTACCCCATCTAGCGCAAGGCTCCAATCCGCCCCTGTGCGGCCATTGGTGTAAAGCATGATCGCCTTGCCGGATTCACCTCGGATAACGCCCGCGCCAAGGTCTTTATCATAACCGTATTTCATGCGCCCAGAGACAGACAAGAAGCCCGTTTCGTGACTGTCTGGGTTGATCTTTACATGCTCAAAGTTGACCTGATCGTCTTGCGCCCAGAGATAATATTGATTTGCCCCGCGAAACCGGACCTGATCAACATCGTTGAAGGACGCCTGCACATAGTCTGCATCGGTTCCAATAGAGAACCGTGTCCGCATGTTCAAAGGCTCATCGCCCGCCGGATCGGCAGACGTTTTGACCTCTAACGCGGCATGAACCGCGTCGTCGAGGACATTGAGTGTGTGGTAATTAAGCGCGACTCTAAGACGGTCGTTTTCGTCAAACCACGTCAAGCCCGGCCTGTCGTATTCTGTGGCCGGATAGAATTGGAGTAACCGTCCAATAGCCCCGCCATTGTCAGACGTGAATTTAAGTATTTTGTTATCGGGGAAGACAAGAGGCGAAGCCCCATAAAGCGCATCAAAAGCAGCCAAGCCCGCATCCGCTGAAATCACCGCGTTTACGGTTACTGAAGAATAGAACCCGCCGCCGCCCGTGCCTTCGCGACACTTGGAGAATTGAATGTAATCCTCTGCGTCAAAGCCTTCGGCAATATTCCATGCATCGTCTGCCCGTTGTCGAAGGTCAGGTATAGAGACGCCAAACGTATTCTGTAGATCGTCCGCCAAGCGAAGGATGACCGCACGTTCCCATTCGCTCGGCACATCTACGTTGTCTTCCAGCGCCATATCCGCGAATTCACGCTCATAGGTAAACTGGACCGTTTGCCCTGTTGCGAGGTCGAGAACAGGCCATAGATAAATCGTGGCCGTATCCACCTGACGGTCATAATAGAACAACGTAGGCGTACCGCTTGAGGCTGGTAAGTTGTCATATTCCTGACGGGTGATCTTGGTCAGCGGTGAGGTGCTGTTGCCATCAACGAACGTCGCCGCTGTAATCTCGATCGGTCGTATTGAAAGCGCGTGACCCGGCACATTGCTTACTGTAAAGTTCGCCCGCGTATTGAGGAAGGAAATAGCGCCCTGCTCTGCCTTCAGAAGAATATTCAGCCGACGCAAAGCGCGCGCATAATACTCTTCCGATGGGCGCTCATGGATCGAGGCGACCCCGATTTCTTCAAGCGCATCCAAGCAGATTTGTTGAACTAATGTCATAGGTCGTCAGCGCTCACTTCATTGGTGGCGAGGAACTTGTCCACCCCTTCAGGCCGCGTCCATTCGGGGGCCTGCTTATCGGGGGTAAATCTCTGAAATTCTTGGGGGTGCCGTGGCTCCCAGCAATCATTTGTGGCCGGGCCAGCACAAACGCGAAGACCATTCCACTCACGTCGCAATTGATCCGACTTGTACTTGAAGCCGCATCGGTCACATATGGCGTTGTGCCTATGTGGTTTAAATTCGTCTCTCATGTGGAAAGGGGGCCGAAGCCCCCGACCCTATCTTAAGCGCCTTCGGAGCCGAAGACGCCCCGAAAGTCTGTCCAGCCGAACGAATAACGGGCAAGCGCCTTAGCCTTGGCGTTTTCCGTGTCGAAATCGTTGTCGCGAGTGAACGCCTGTTCCTTGCGGTCAAACCCGCAAAGACCATTGGGCGCATCCGTCTTGAGGAACCACGCGTCTGGATCGGTCAAGTAATGGTTCATGCAGATACCATTGGAGACTTTGCCCAACTCGCGAAGCGCGTTTGGATCGTTGAAATCAGTACCAACACGAAGGTTGGAATTCATGATCCGGTGCGCTTCGAACTCAAGCTGACGGGGAATAATCAGCTTCATACCGCGAAGGGCAATCTGCAAGCCGCGAGAATTTCGCGCCCCACCAATCTGAATCAGCAAGTCCTCAAGGGCCGCTTCGCTCAAGTCCGCAGGAATGGCGAGCTTGTTCGATTGCGTGCCGTCCTCGGTATTGTGAGCATCCGAAATCATCTCCACACCATCAGCCCCGGTATATGCGGGGTTAAAGGCGCGGTTCATGACATTGGCCGCAACAATTTCCTTGGTAGTGCGCATGGAGAACGCAAGCGCGGAAGCGCGAGAACGGGAAACCTCTGCATAGAGGTTATCGTCCAGCTCTTCCATGGTCACGATATAGCCAAGGCCATAGGTCACATGCACGTAACGCGCCGTATGCCCCTGCTTATGGCTATCGTAGGAAACCGAGGTCGCTTCTGGCTTTTTGATAGCCAGACCGAAGCCGGTTGTCTCCGCATCTTCTTCATACTTCTTCTTAGAAGACTTCATGTCGAAGATTTGCGAATATTCCTTTGCGTGCTTGTTGTACTCCTGCCCAAACCATTCGTGGACACCTTCCCACAGCGCCTTTGGATGTGCGCCGGTTGTGATTACACCTGACATGCTAACACTCCTTAAACTGCTGTTGCCGCGTTATCGCGGAACGAATGGTTTTGCAGGCGAACGCGCCACTTGGCATAGTCCCCCACTTCATTGTCGTCACGCTGGACAAGGCCCAGAATCATAACGTCTGTTCCAGCACCATCGGAATCGATTTCGATAGCCGAACGCCCCGTAAGGTCAGAACCCGCAAGCAAGCCCGTCAGGGCCTTCTCGGTGCCGATATCTGCCGGACTAAGTGGAGCACCTTCTGCCGCGCTGTTACCGTCCTCTTGGACCTCAAAGATGAGGCGAGGATCGTCTGCAACAAAAACATATTGCGCTTCAGATGCCTTACGATGCACAGCGTCGTCACGATTAAGGCTGTCAATTCCAACAACCACGCCAAGAACCTGATCGCCTGCCGCGACATTCGCCGTAACAGCCGCTACGCCGTCCGCGTCACCCTCGCCAGAGAGTTTAACGAGAGAACCCAGATAGGCTGGCTGTGTGTCTGTGTCGGGGATGAAATAGCGGCTAGCGCCACCAGTCATCACACCGCTTGCTTGATCGCGGGCCACAGAAAGACCGCGAGGGATATCGGCATTTGCCATAATATCTGCCTCCGATTATTGATTAATCGCGGCTCACAGGGAAGACTTCGTTTCCAACGAAATTCCGCCACTCGGAACGTATCCAGAGCCGCTAAGTTCACCCCCTTCAAGAGGGCGGCTAATTTTGCCTTCACGTTCATCAATTGCACGATGCTTGGCCGCGCGGTCTTCTTTGGTGTATTCTTTCTTCTTCTTGAGCAAATAGGCTTTGAGGGGCGTACCCTCCTTGGTCACGCCAGCAACGTGGCTGACTTTTGAGCCTGTATTGCCCTGTTCAGTCTCCACAAAATCCCAGTCGTCAGCGACTGTTAGATTGTGCAATCGCGTGCCGTCCTCGTTGGCCCACCGATAATCAAATGCCGGATCTTCTTCAAAACCGGCTGGCAAAACGAGCTTTCTGTTCGATTCACCGATAGGCCCACCACGGCGGCGGCGGGATTTAGTCAAGCTCTCTTCACGACTTTCTTTCTTCATCTTACTCACTCCAATATTTCTTCGCATACGCCTCGCGGGGGGTAATGTTCTGCGCTTTGGCGAGGGCGTCAAAGGTTCCATCGTCAATGAACTGCTGGGCCTGTGCGCGGTCCTCTCTCGAAATGTCAGACCAGCCCTTTTTGCCGCCCTCCACTGCGCCCAAACCACCACCGTCAACCGCAGGGGGCTTGGGGCGCTCGAACTTGCTGGGGTATTGGTCCTTTACGGCCTGTTCCGCAGCGGCAAGGGCTTCGCTGTTGGTCTTACCCATCGCAAGGGCCGCGTTGTAAACGCTGGTCGCCTGTACATGCATTGCCGGATCGGTTTGAAACCATGGGTTCGCCTTTACCCAAGCATCAACTTCCTGCTTTTCGGACTCTGGGACCGTGTTCTGTGGTTCTGGCTCTGGTTGCTTGCGAAGGCTGTCCTCTTCGGCCTTGGCCTCGTTGAATGCCTCCGTGTCACCAATCTCAACCGCTGCCGTTTGCTTATCCCGAACCCGCTTCAATTCAATCTCAAGGTTCGCATCGTGCGCCGCCTTAAGAGCCTTTTCGGTGCGGGCAACCCGCTCGGTGACTGACTTTTCGGTTCGCTCCGCTGCCCCTGTAAGGTCTGTGACCTGCTTTTGAAGGGCTTGGATTTGATCACTTTGCTTACGTGATAAGCCCGGCCCGCGTGTCATGAACTTCTCAGCGTCGATGTGGCCGTCACCCTCCCATTCGTCCGCTGGTTTCCATCCGTATTTTACGGCCTCGCCTTCGTAGTCAACCTGCTGAGGTGTGCTTTCACCTTCGATAATGTCAATCTGCTCTGTCATTTCATTCCTCAATCACTGCGATAATGTCTTCATCCTTGATGACGATCTGATCTTGATCGCCAACCTTTGAGGACGCACCGGAATATCTCTGGTACATCACCCGATCACCCACTTGTGGAAGGGGTGAGCCTTCGGGCCAGTCAGGCCATCTGAACGCCATTGGCGAAACTGCAACCAGCGATCCCATCGTTTGGGTGCGGGTCTCAGCGTCGATGCTGTCACCGGGTAGGAGCAGCCCGCCCGCTGTTTTCTCTTCGATAGGGTCCGGTTGAACGACAACGTTAAATCCGGTTGGCTTGATGTTCATTCATTGCCTCTTTCATCTTGTTCCAATCGTCGGCGGAAGCGTTTTCGAGGTCATCGACCATACTGAACATTGCTTTCACCTTGCCTTTTTCTTCTGGGTCAATCTCATGACCGTTGAACCAAGCGTCCTGCATCAGAGATTTGTGTAGCTCGGCGGTCTTTTTAAGAACCCCGATAATCTCTTCAGTTAGGCCGTTGGCCCGCCATTCCTCCAAATTGCTCTCGCTGAACACTAAGAGCCTCCTTCATCAGTTTCAGTTCTTCGATTCTTGCTTGCATTGGAGCCATGCGGCTCTCAATTTCGGTGGCGTCTGCGTCCGCCATATCCTTTTGTGCCGAGGCCAAGCGCTGCTGCACACTTGCCATCGTGTCGTCAATCTCCGCCGACTTGAGGCGCATATCCAAATCAAGCATCATCATTTGAGCCTGTTGAGCTTGTTCGGCCATTGGGTCTGGCTTGGGCATTAGCTCTTCAATTTCCTCAACCTGCGCCGCCTCAAGTATCCGCATTGACGCGGCTTGTGGGTCAACCAAGCCCTTTTCTGCCAGCTCAATAATGAACTGCGCCGATGCCATCTTTTGCGTGTTCGTAACCGCCTTGGGATCGGCTACAGGCGTTATATCCATGTCCTCTAGGTCGAAATCAGCTTGAGGGTCGAAAGGCTCCTGACCGTCAAAGAAACGGTTGTATTTCTCAGCCGATAGATACTGGCTGTTCATGTCCGCAATCATTTTAAACTCACCCTTGAGTGAGCGGTAAATCCGCTTGTAGGAGGCGGAAAACACCATCATGCCCTGCTCAATCAGGGCCATTGTTGTTGTTGCTGTCATCTGGCGACTTGAATCGCCCGTCATCACGTCTTTGACCGAGGCGATTTCGCGCCCCATTTCAATCATCATGCCCAGCATTTCGAACAAGACCGAGGATGGGCCGGGGAAGTTCAAAGGCACAATTGAATTGCGTATGTCTGCGCCGTATGCGTTAACCTGCTTCCACTCACCGGGACGAAAGTTTGCCGCGCCGCCTCGGATTTTGAAGTCCCGCGCCCCTATGAAACCACCGTTAAGCGATGCCAAATGCCCGCTGTCGATAAGCTGGTTAATCAGCGTGTTGATTGTTTCGGACACATCGCCAAGCAAAACACCCAAACCGGACCCAAAGAACC
>CAZBBZ010000073.1:0-10313 GCA_964489925.1 uncultured Rhodobacterales bacterium | reverse complement strand
ATTGGCGCCTTTGCCGGATCCCAACCATAACACAATTGCCCTGCCAAAATGCGGTGTGATGGCCCAAGCTGCCAAAAAATATCATAAATTGACGCTTTTATGCCCAACTTTAACTCACTTTATAAGAATAACTGTATTCAAACTATTGTTGTCCTTGGTGAATAGCCGAAACACTAAACCAAGTTCGTGTAAATTGTTTGCCGGAGTTTAAGATATGATTATTAAGACCGATGATTTAGACCACCGCGCCCCGTCGCTAGAAAAATTCTGGGCTCACTTTGGCGCAGGTATTGGCAGTTTTTGCCTGATGCTCGCTTTGATTGGCGGCGCATCTGCGTTGATCGTTCCCAGCGAAGACGACTTTGTGCCGTATGCTGCCATCGCGGTTCTTGAAGACCCGTTTGATGGTTGCGTTGAGCGTGAAAATGACGCGCCGCTAGGGGATGCGGATTTTGCGCTTCCCCCTGCTACGTCTTAAGTTTCCATTCCCAAAAAGCCACCAGATTGGCGGTTCCAAAAGCTGGCGTATTGCCCGCCTTTTGCCAGTAACTCTGCATGGGTGCCTTCTTCAACAATGCGCCCTGCGTCCATCACGATGATCCGATCCATACGCGCAATGGTCGACAGGCGATGCGCAATCGCAATCACGGTTTTGCCTTCCATCAACCCGTAAAGCGTCGTTTGGATCGCTTGTTCGACTTCTGAATCCAGCGCAGATGTCGCTTCATCCAGCACTAAAATCGGCGCGTCTTTCAAGATCACCCGCGCAATCGCCACCCGTTGACGCTGACCGCCCGACAGTTTTACGCCGCGCTCGCCCACATGGGCGCTATAGCCCGTGCGCCCTTTCGGGTCTTCTAGATCAAGCACGAAGTCATGCGCCTCTGCGCGCTCAGCCGCTTCGATCATTTGCGCATCGGTCGCACCGGGACGCCCATAAACAATGTTGGCGCGCACTGAGCGGTGCATTAGCGAACTGTCTTGCGTCACCATCCCGATATGTTTGCGCAAACTCGACTGGGTCACCGCAGAAATATCCTGCCCGTCGATCAAAATCCGCCCGGTTTCCACGTCGAAAAACCGCAACAGCAGGTTCACAAGTGAAGACTTCCCCGCCCCCGAACGGCCCACAAGCCCGATCTTTTCACCCGGTTGAATGGTCAGGTTCACCGCGTTCAAGCCGCCAGATGTCTTGCCATAGTGATGGGACAACTCCTGAAACTCGATCTGCCCTTTTTGCACTACAAGATCCTCCGCGCCCGGTTCATCCGTAATCGCATGGGGGACAGACACGCTTTGCAAACTTTCGCGGATGGTTCCGGCAAGCTCAAACAGCTCAATGGTGATCCACATGATCCATGCGCTCATCCCGTTTAGGCGAATGACCAGCGCGGAAATCGCGGCCACTTCACCAATGGTCATGGACCCGGTTTGCCAGAAATAGATCGCTGTGCCCAAAACCGAGAACATCATCAGCGAGTTCAGAATTGTTTGCCCGAACGTCATTGCGGTCATCATTCGCATAAAGCTTTGCAACCTAAGCCGATGCCGCCGCATGGCCGAAAGCGAAAATTGGGCCTCGCGGTCCCCATGGGCAAACAACTTTACCGTTTCGATGTTTGTATAGGCATCAACAATCCGCCCCGTCAGATGCGAGCGTGCATTGCTGAGTTTTTCCGACCGGTCCTCGACCTGACGCGCGATGTTGATTGTAAAGATTGCATATAAAATGATGCAGCCAAACAGCGGAATCCACAGCCGCACATCCGCCTGCGCCATCAAGATCGAGGCGCCAATCAGATAAGCGCACACGTACCAAAGGGCCTCAAACATCATGTAGATCGAGGATTCCGTCGCGTTCCCAAGCTGCATCACGCGATTGGACAACCGCCCGGCGAAATCGTTCTGGAAAAAGCTCGCAGACTGGCCAAGCAAATGGTTATGCGCGCGCCAATGCACCTGATCTTGGATGTTGGGCACCCATGTCTGGTTCAAAAGCAGATGATGCGCACCCACAAAACAAGGGCGCAAAACCATGATGAACAGAACGACCGCCGCCAATTCCAGCCCATGCGTGCTGAAAAAGCTTTCCGCCCCGGTTTCGGTCATCAAATCGATCAAACGACCTGAATAGAAAATCAGCCCCGTTTCAATCAAGGCCACCAACATGCCCGCCAGCATGAGCCAGGGAATGATATGCTTAAAGGCCGACACCTGCGACCACAGGTAGGCGACATAGGTTTTGGGCGGCGTCTCACTTGAATGAGGCGCGAAAGGGTCAACCAAATTTTCAAAATAGCGCAACATCAGCTTTGCTTTCGATCAAAATTGCGAGTTGTTTAACGCGTGCGCTTGCCGCGCACCCGCGTTTCATTGGTAGGCGTTGGCGTATAAAGAATTCCATGATGCGCAAGGGTCCAATCGAATAGAGGAACCTCTTTCTTGTGGACGGGCACATGAGAGTCTTTGCGCGGTTTTGGCGGTACATAAGTGATATGTAAACGCCGACCGCCCCAAAGGGCGAACCTAAATAAACTGCGTTCCATGAGGAAACACCTTGATTAGAAAAACGGAGTTCTTGTCTCGATTTTGCGGGGCCACCAACGGGCCACGACAAGAGCAGGGCCAGCGGTCAGGCTAGATCTATAAATCCTGCTAGGTTCATCGAGATACTCCAGTTTTCCAATGTGGTGTGGCGGCGTCGTAACACGGGATTTGCGAATTTGTCACCAGTTTTTTGGCGCCTTGGCGCAATTACGCCCAAGCCAAAGGGGTTATCGCTGTTCCAAAAGCTCTGATTTGGTCAGTGTCATGTCAGAGCCCAGCCAGAGTTTTTCAAGACGTTTCAATTCGTTACCAAGTGCTGGGCCGGGATCAAACGCGGGCATCAAATCACGCGCGGATACCGGGAAATTTTTTGTCGCGCCGCGTGCGATTTGATCCAGAGTGTCATCGGGTAAAGGCATCTCCAAACCAGCTGCACGGATCAACGCGGCGTCCACCGCCGGTTTCACCCCATAAAGATACCCGGCCACAAGCGGTTTTGAGTGAAGATCATCAAGCGCTGCGCGGGTCCGATCCAAACGCTTGGCTGCGGTTTTGGACAGTCGCAACCGATCCACTGCCTTTGGCTGTGCTAGCGTCATGGCAACCAGCCGTCGTTCCCATTCCGGTGCAAGCGCGCCTTCGACATGCACTAAAACGGGCAGAATCTGCGCATCCGCCCCCGGCAAGCTGCGCGCTAGAACGCCTGATGCTGCCATTGCCGAAAGGCTTGGCGCGGGATCGGCCGCCCCAAGCAGCTTTTGCATTTCAGTCGTGATCCGCTCTGCACTTAACGCTTCGATCAATTCTGCATGTTCGGCACATGCCGCAAGGCCGGTGGCATCCAGCCCCTCGTTCACATCGCCAAACTGAGCATAAAACCGAAAGAACCGCAAAATCCGCAAGGCATCTTCGATGATGCGCTCATGCGCCTCCCCGATAAATCGCACGCGCCGCGCTTTGGCATCAGGCACGCCGTTTTGGGGGTCCAGCAAGCGCCCATTGGCATCCGCATAGATCGCATTCATTGTGAAATCCCGGCGCAGACTATCGGTGTGCGGATCATCGGCAAATGCCACAACCGCGCGCCGCCCATCGGTTTCCACGTCCTTGCGAAAGGTCGTGACCTCATAGCCGACGCCTGCAATCACCAGCGTCACCGTCCCGTGATCTACACCTGTTGGAACCGCCTTTATGCCTGCCGATTTTGCCAGGGCCATTACCGTGTCAGGGGGGGCATCGCTTGCGAAATCAATGTCCGTGGCATCAATGCCCATCAGCGAATTGCGCACGCAACCACCGACCGCGTAAATCTGATGGCCCGCGGCGCTAAGCAGATCAAAAACCGCGCGGACGCCGTTTTCATCAAGCCAATCCGCTGTCATCACTTCATCTGTCATCGGCCATGCCATAGGTCGCGCAAAGCGACGATCATCCGCGCGGTCGCGCCCCATATGTAATAGGGACCATAGGGTATGACGTAGTAATAGCGCGTCTGGCCCTTCCAGCTACGTCCTTCAATCCGAGTATTGCTTTGGGTCATGAGAAACTCAAACGGCACTTCGAAAATTTCTTCGACCTCTTGTTCTTGGCGCATCATATCCACCGGGCGCCGGATATGCGCGAGCACGGGGGTGACGTTAAACCCGCTGATGGTTTTATGCGCACCAAGGGTTCCTAGCACATCAACCGCTCGGCGGGGCAGGCCGACTTCTTCTTCGGCTTCGCGCAAGGCGGCGTCTATGGCGCCCCCATCAGACTTGTCTTGTTTGCCACCGGGAAAAGCGATTTGGCCGGGATGCGTGCGTAAATTTGCACGCCGTTTGGTGAGAATCACATGTAATTGCCCGGCGCGTTCGACAAAAGGAATCAGCACCGCCGCCTCTGCCAAGGTCTGCGAATCGAATCGTTCGGCGTCATTATTCAGGTCAAAATCCGACGTGACCTGCGATTCGCCGGGCTGAGATATGTATTTCAGCCGTGCGAGGCTTGAATTGACGGTCATTTTCGGAAATTTCCCACCCAATTTAGGCGAATTCTTGCACCCTTAGACAATTTACACAGCAAAATTGCACATTTGTGAAGATTTGCCTTATTTCGGCCTTACTGCCTTCTCAAAAGGAAGGTGAATGGCGCGCTCCGGGGTGCTAGAGCGCGCCAAGAGGCGCATACACAAAAGGCCGGTGTACCAAGATCAGCCTTCCTCGCCCCAGCTGTTAACATCAGCTGGGGTAAGGTATGCGTATTTTTTCTAATGATGCCAAGATGTTGCCATATTTAACTCATTCTATGTGTTATTTTTATGCACCATCAATCTAGATGTTGGGTGTCAAAGAATAGGTCGCACCACAAAATTGGCATTCCGCCGAGATGCTGCCGTCTTCTAACGTCATGTCTTCTAGATCTTCCCCAGAATATGTCGAAATTGCGGCCTCTAACCGCTCTTTTGAACAGGTACAGCCAAACTCGATCGGCTGTGGGTCAAACACACGCGGAGATTCCTCGTGAAACAACCGTCGCAACAGGTCATCACTGCCCACAAGGGGGCCAACCAGCTCGGTAAGCTCTGCGGTTTCCAGCAAAATCGTGGCGCGGTTCCAGTTCTCTGCGTCATCCCCGCTCAGCACTTGCGTGTCGGTCAGCAATCCATCCGCAGGGGCATCCGCTTTGCCTGCAACCGCTTCACCGGGTTTGGCCAAGGCTTGGATCATCACGCCACCCGCGCGCCAAATGGGAGCCTCGCCCGGCACTTCGGATAGGGCCGCGCCGATCACAAAGCGGGTTGGTAGTTGTTCGGACTGCGCAAAGTAACTCGACGCACAAGCGGCCAGTGATCCACCCGCAAGCGGTGTGATGCCTTGATACGGTTTCATGTCCGGGCCTTGGTCAATGGTCACGGAAAACAGACCCTCGCCAAGCAGATCAAAAGCGGATGCGGCAGGCGGCATCTCATCGGCGTAAGAGGCATAGGCGCGTATACGCGCGGGCGCACCGTCGGCTGTGGGCGCGTAGTAATCTGTAGCGATCAGGCGAATGGGTCCATCACCGCGCACTTGGAACGACAGTTTCCAGCGCAGCTTTATGGTTTGCCCCACAAGGGCTGTCAGCATTGCAGCTTCGGCCACCAAGCCTTGCACTTCTGGCGGGTAATCATGCTGGGTGATGATCTGGTCGATGGTTCGGTCAAGCCGTGCCACCCGTCCGCGAATATCGGATCGGTCAAGCTGGAACGGCAAGACGACATCGTCCCATGCGATTTGTGAGGCGCTGGTCATTTTGTTGGGCTTCCCAATAGTCGGTAGAATGGCGTAATCACCACATAAGAACAAAACATGCGAAACAAAAGTGGTGGGTGAAAATTCAATGAAACGCTACGGAGAAGCTCCGATTTCGGGTCAAGTCTATCAGGACCGCCCCGGTGCCTATGGGATCGTCCTTGATGGAATGGACATGTTGTTGGTCGCAGAACAGCACCCGGCCATTGGCACCCTTGAGGTGCAGCTGCCCGGTGGGGGCATTGATCCGGGTGAAAGCCCACTGCAAGCGTTACACCGCGAAATCATGGAAGAAACCGGCTACCGGGTGGCTGTGGAGCGGCGCATCGGCAGCTTTCAGCGGTATTGTTACATGGCCGAGTATGACAAATGGGCGCGCAAGATTGCCAATGTGTTTCTGTGTCGCCCGGTCTATCAAGTGGCTCAGCCTGATGAACTGACGGTTGGGACTTATTGGGCGCCGATTGGCGAGGCGCCAAATCTAATGACGGTGTCCGCAGATGCGGCGTTTTTGGATGAAGTTAGCGATGACAGTTTTGTTTTGAACCGTCCTGTGTTTCGTTAAATGAAGTAAAAAACCGATCACATTCAGGTATTCACATAAAAGTGATGCTGAATACTTCAAAAACTGCCCTAGGTTAATAATCAGAGGTCGCCCTAATGAAAAAATTTCTTTTGCTGCTTGCACCTCTATTGCTGATCGGGGCTTGCGACCCAATTTCCGAAGATCAATGCCGCGCCGGAGACTGGGCCGGCATTGGTTTATCGGACGGAACCAATGGTCGCCCGGCTTCTTTGCTAAATGAATACACCGAAATTTGCAGCGCACTTGGCGTGGCGCCTGAGCGTTCGATTTATCTACAGGCGCGCCAGCAAGGGCTGCAAAGCTACTGCGCGCCGCAATCGGCTTATGATATTGGCCGTCGCGGGGGCAGCATCAATGCGGTTTGCACGGCCGAGCAAATGGCGGCCATGGCGCCTGCGTTTAACCATGGTGAAAGCTACTATGAAATCGCCCAGATCATTGATGAGCTGAGCAAGGAAATCGATGACTTGAAAGCGGTTTTGGGCAAGTTCCCCACCGCCAGAGATGATGCCCAATCCGCTGATATCCGTCGCATCAAATGGCGGATTGATAAGCTTGATGACCGGATCTTTGATCTTGAGCGGGATCAGCGGCGCTATGCTCGCTGGCCGTAATCACTTCACTCGCAGTTTCGTTTCCAGCAAGCGTAGATCAAGCCGGCAATCTTTCAAAAGCGCATTTGTCAGGCGCACGGCATTGTTGCTCGACATAGATCGAATACGGTCGTCGTGAATGGCTTGGCCAAGGGTGGTCATCCTAACCACCAGCTCTTGTGTGATCTTCGTTGGCTGATCCAAATCCGTGGTCGCACTTAAGGCGCCAAAGATCGAACTTAGGTCCACAAGATCATCCACCATCGCATCAACGCGGCTTTTCTCTGCCCCTCGCTGGTGCAGCTGATCGGCCGCCACAAAAGCTAAATAGCCACAATGCGCAATGGCGCGCGCGTCTTTGTCCGGAGTTTGCGCCACAGCAGCAGACATACATAACAGGTAAGCAAAACAAGCACCTCTAAACATTACAACTTCCCCCAATACACGAGGCGTTCAGATGTAGCGTTTAGAGTTTGTTAAGGGAAGTTAGTGAAATGTTAAGTGGTTAAGGCCGCGTTCACCAATTCAGCCAAGCCTCAACTCAGCCAAGTCCCAACCAGCCCAACCAAAGCGTGATCGTCACAACGCTGGCCGCAGTTGAAATTAGAATAGTCGCACTGACCCGCTGCACCGCAATTCCGTAATGTTGGGCAAGAATATAGATATTTCCGGCCGTGGGCATGGCCGCCGCTGCAACGGCGATTGAGGCTGTGAACGGGTCGATGTCAAAGACATAGAACACAAAGAAAGCCACGAGAGCGGGATGCAATATCAGCTTGGCAAAAGAGAGCGCAAACGCATTCCCTTTGCGTTCGTCCGCATTGGCTTGGGCCAAGGTGCAGCCAATGGCGAACAGCGCGCAAGGCGTGGCGGCGGACCCTAGAATGCGGGTGAAATCCTCGATCGGTTGAACCCATGGGATTTCAAAGAGCGACCAGGCAATGCCTGCGACAATGGACATAATCATCGGGTGGCTGATCAAGCCCTTTAGGGTGGCGCCGATCGCGGCCATGCCGGATTTACCGCCACGCCCGGCTTCGACCAGAATGACGATGGCGCTGCTAAA
The DNA here is from genome assembly GCA_964489925.1 of uncultured Rhodobacterales bacterium. Taxonomy (GTDB): domain Bacteria; phylum Pseudomonadota; class Alphaproteobacteria; order Rhodobacterales; family Rhodobacteraceae; genus CAYLLD01. The sequence goes on along the minus strand of CAZBBZ010000073.1, from coordinate 2,249 downwards.
CACGATCAGATCAATCACCAGCGACATCATGATCGGCGGGGCAGCTTGCGCGCCGAACATGGACACGAACATGGGCAACGCGATGAAACCGATGTTGCCAATGATCGAGGTTTGGGCCTCAAATGCCGCAATTTGAAGCGGTTCTTTTTTCATCAAGGACAGGAACAAGACGCCCAAATACAAAACCGTGCAGGCCAAAAAATAGGCGAGCAAAAATGACGGGTTCCAAATTTGCTCAAACGGTAGGGTTGCAGACAGGCGAAACAGCATCGCGGACAGCGCGAAGTAAAACACAAAGCGGGTTAGGATTTGCGCGGTGCGTTTGTCCACAAAATCTGTTTTGGCCGCCGCATAACCGCAAGCGATAAGCGCGAAAAACGGGAGAGTTTGCAGGAACAATGCTAACATGGACTTTGGGACTCTCACTTTTTTGCCAGCGGCATTGTTTTGGCGACGATGCTTACCCATTTCTAACAGAACCGCAAATCAACCACCCCACCAAAGTGGTGCGGAAAGATGCGAGCAAAAAACTGCGACGGAAACCGTCTGGGCTTTCGTTGAACAACCAATGAACGCCAAAACTGGAGGATTAAATGACCCGTAAATTACACATGACCGGTATTACTTTGGTCGCGGCGCTGGCGGCGCCGTCTTTTGCAAGCGCCGATCATCATCGTGGACGCGGTGATGGCAACGGGCGCATGATCGAGCGCATGACCATGTGGGATGCCAACGAAGATGGCCAAGTGACTCAAGCCGAAATCGACGGATTTCGTGCGGCGCGTCTGGCGGAATTTGACGCGGATAAAAACGGCACTCTAAGCTTGCAAGAATACGAACAGCTTTGGCTGGATGCGATGCGCGAGCGTATGGTGGATCAGTTTCAACGCCATGATGACGATGGCGATGGGGCGGTGACTACGGCTGAGTTTGGCGAAGACTTTGCCGGTATGGTCGAGCGGATGGACCGCAACGATGATGGCGTTCTGTCTGAAGATGATGCCCGCAGAGGTCGTGATGGCAAACGGGGCGACAAAAAGTCTGACGACTAGGCGCAGATCATAAATAGCGAAAGGCCGGGAGTTGCGTGACATCGCCCGGCCTTTTTGCAAAATTTTGAACGGTTTCTATTCCGCAGGCATCGCGGATGTATTCATCGTGCGATCCAGCATCTCGTCAACTTTTTCACCGCCAACGCTCATCGCTTTTGACAGGCGATAAACGATCTGGTTTTCCGAGCCATCCATCAAACCATCCGCACCTGCGATCATAATCGCGGCTTGGACCAGCACTTCTTTGTGGGCTTGGTCTAGACCCTTGGCGAGCTTTTTCATATCGCGGTCGGTCAACTCGCCCGACAGGCTCATGGCATATTGACCAACCTGTTGGGGGTCGTAATTCTTGCCCGTCAGTTGGTGCAAGACATTGCACATGGCGTGCACTTCGGCGGATTCAACGCGGCCATCTGCGCGGGCCACGTAGCACATCACCGACACGACCTTATCGGCAAAGCTATCAAGTTTCGGCTTGGGCGAGCGGCCCCCGATTTTTCCGGCAATCCCAAGCAGGATCAACGGCAAAGCAATCGCCCAGCCCCACATGCCATTGGCCATTTGCTGCATGGACAGTTTCGGCTCTGTTGGCAGGTTTTCAGGGAACACCCCAAGCACTTGGCCCATCTGAAACTTATCAGCCGGAATGCTGTAATAGTTATCCGCTTCACAACGGTTTTGCGCCAAAGCATAGGATTGCGCAGACCGGTAAATCGGAAAGAACATGATCTTGTTCGTCTTTTCCAAGATACAAAGCGATAGCGCGGATCCGTCGTCATCAACTTCGGTGGTTTCAGCGACAAACAGCATGCCTTCGGAATAGCCGCCGCCGCCGCGACGGGCTTCTGCCGGGAGTGCGCTGATGGTTGCTAGTACAGCCGCTGCGATCAAAGACTTCTTCATTGCGTCCTCATTATTCTGTGTGTGGTTATGATGAGGACATTTTTATGAAAATGGGACGAAACTACGGTGGTGCCGCGTTCATTCTTGGGTTGAGTAGCGGTGCTTTCGAGGTGCCGAATTCGGGTCAGTCATCAACCTTGCGCCGCAACGCTTTGACCTGGCCACGTTGAGTCTTGGCATCCAGACGGCGGCGTTTTGAACCCAAAGTCGGCTTGGTTGGCACCCGCCGTTTCGGGCGATGCAACGCGCTTATGATCAGATCGACCAGCTTTTCGCGGGCTAATTCACGGTTCA
>CAZBBZ010000072.1:0-10389 GCA_964489925.1 uncultured Rhodobacterales bacterium | reverse complement strand
CATGTTGCCCACGATCCGCTCCCGCACCCGCGCCCTGCCCTGTTTGCCCTTATCACCAAGCGATTTGACACGCGCCTTGGCAAACCAAGGGATTGACGGCGCAGGCGAGGATGTTCATGCGCTGTCGGACGGGTCTGTTGGCCAAGCGATTACGCTGATGGCCGCAGATGGCATGGCGGTTTACGGGCAAATTCTTGATGTGCTGAACGATGCGCGCTCGATGAATCGCACGAAAGTGCTGGCCTTGGGCGAGATGGCCGCAAACCGCAAATCTCCAGAGGCCTTTGGCAATATTATCGACCTCACCGAACGCGCGCTGGCACGCATGGCGAAGGCGGGAAGTGGCGCGGACACGGCCGCCCCTCCCCTTGCGGCAGAGGCGGATATTCACAGCCGTTTTGCCACCTCGCCGCATCAAGCGCGGGTTTGGGCCGATTTAGCCCAAGAACTGCGGGCGCGGGCTATGCGCGCCCATGCGGTTAACCTTGACCCGGCACATGTCATCCTAGATACCTTTCTTTCGATTGAGACCGCCGCAAAGGCGCTTTGACCAACGACTCCGGAACGACCCCCATGAGCACACCACAGATCGTTGATAGCCACTGCCATCTGGACTTTCCCGATTTTGACGGGCTGCACGGCGAGATCGTTGAAAATGCCGCGAAAGCCGGGGTGACGCGGATGGTCACGATCTGTACGCGGCTGGCACAACTGCCCGGCGTCGTGGCGATTGCAGACGCGCATGAGCCTGTGTTTTTTGCCGCGGGCACCCATCCGATGCATGTGGCCGAAGAACCGATGGTTTCGGTTGATGAGTTGTTAGAAGTGACCAAACATCCCAAGATGGTGGGCATTGGTGAAACTGGTCTCGATTATCATTACACCAGCGAAAGCCGGGATGTTCAGATTGCATCGTTGCGTATTCATATTGATGCCGCGCGGCAATCGGGGCTGCCGCTGATTATTCATGCGCGCGCCGCTGATGATGACATGGCGCAGATCTTGGCCGAGGAACACGCCAAGGGCGCTTATTCTTGTGTGATGCACTGTTTTTCGTCGAGCGCGGAATTAGCGCAGGCGGCATTGGATCTTGGGTTTTATTTGTCGATGTCAGGCATTGCCGCGTTCAAGAACTCTGGTGCTTTGCGCGAGATTTTCAAATCGGCCCCGGTAGAGCGGATTTTGACAGAAACTGACGCGCCCTATCTAGCGCCGCCCCCGCATCGCGGGCAACGCAATGAGCCCGCATACACGGCGCTGACAGCGCAGGTCGGTGCGGATTTGTTTGAAATGTCTTATGCAGATTTTGCGGCGCAAACCTCGGATAATTTTGATCGTTTGTTTACAAAGGCGGCGCGCGCCGGAACGGTCGCTTGATGGGCAATTTGCGCTTTACGATTTTGGGGTGCGGATCATCGGGCGGCGTGCCGCGGGTTGGCGGTGATTGGGGCGCTTGTGATCCGAGCAATCCCAAGAATTATCGGCGGCGCTGTTCTATGCTGGTGCAGCGGATCGACGGGGATAAAGTGACCTCGGTGTTGATTGATACCTCGCCAGATTTGCGCGATCAGCTGTTAGATGCAGGTGTTGGTTTGCTCGATGGCGTTGTTTATACCCATGAACACGCGGATCACACCCATGGGTTGGACGATCTGCGCATGGTGGTGATTAACCGGCGGGAAAGACTGCCGATTTGGGGGGATCAAAAGACCCTGAACTCCCTGTCCACACGGTTTGGCTATGCCTTTGTGCAGCCCGAAGGATCGGCCTATCCGCCGATTTTGGACATGAAAACCATTACTGGTCCCGTGCGCATTGAAGGTGCGGGTGGTGAAATTGTGCTGGAACCGTTTGAAGTGCAGCACGGGCGTATCCGCTCGCTTGGCTTTCGCATCGGCGGGCTGGCTTATTTGCCAGATGTGTCCGAAATGTCCGACGACGCTTGGAAGGCTGTCGCAGGTTTGGATATTTGGGTGCTGGACGCCTTGCGCTATGATCCCCATCCAACGCATGCGCATGTGGCGCAGGCTTTGGAATGGATCGAGCGGGCGAAACCTGCCCGTGCGGTTTTGACCAATCTGCACAATGATGTGGATTACGCGACGCTTGATGAGGAAACGCCGGATCATATTTCGCCTGCCTATAACGGCATGGTGCTAGAGTTGCCGACGACGTAACTTTTGCGGCGCTGAAAAACTATCGCCCCAAGTGAAATGCGCGATTAGGGAGCGGAATTGGCTAGGTCTACTGCCTTTGTCGCCCTTAATTTTAAGCGCGACTCGCGCCAAGCGGTTAAGATGCCACCCGCAGCAATAAGAGCCATACCCGTAAGTGTGAGCCCATCGGGAACGTCTGAAAACAGAACGAGCCCCCAGAAGCTCGCAAAAATGAGGTAGCAATAATCGATAGGGGCCAGCCAACTGATTTCAGCACTTTGATAGGCTTTGACGATCAGGATATTGCCCGCCACGTTGCAAACCGATGCAACGATCGCAAAGGCAACCACAAAGCCCATTAGGGCGGGCCAAGCTTGCAGTAAAAATGGCCAAGTGGCGGTTTCTTGTGGTTGCCACAGCGACAGCACCACAATGCCAAAGAGCGCAATCGCGAAAAAGCCCGCCGCAGACCATGCGGCCATGGTCACAGGGCTTTCGTTACGACAATAGCGGCGCAAAATGAGGTTATTCACCGCATAAGTGAAACCACCGCAGATCGGCAGCAATTGAGCCGGGTGAAAGCCGATATCCCACGGGCGGATAAGAAGGGCTGCGCCAATGAACGATAAGACCAATGCGGCCATGCGCCATTTTCCGAACCGTTCGCGCAGGACCCACCAGCCTAGTAGGGACGTAAACACCGGATGGGTGTAAAGCCCTGCTGCCATTTCCGCGAGACTAATGAAGGGCGCACCGGCAAAGAAAAACACCATGGTTGCCACCATCACAAGACTGCGTATCAGCACGGCCTTGGGGTTTTGGGGCCAAAGCAGCGCCAAGCGGCCGGCATATGCGAGCCCTAGCGTGATGAGGGCGATATTGCTGGTGGCGCGCAAAAACTGGAACTGCCAGAGCGAGGTGGCACCTGAGGCCAGTTTGACCAAACCGTCTTGGAAACTGAGCAACATTAACGCGGCCAACATCAGAACCGCGGCCATCGCGGGGCGGTCGGCACTTGTGCCTTTGAATATGTTCCAGACCATGTGCCCGCCTAACGCCCAAGATGTCCGGGCAAGCTACGCTGCGGGTTGACGTATCGCAAGCGGCGTAACGGTCTTAGGATTTACCAGGCAGCACGTTGATTGGCGTCTTTAGATAGGTTTGCCCGTTGTCTTCGGGTTCGGGCATGTTGCCTGCGCGCATGTTCACTTGCAGCGAGGGCAGGATCAAGCGCGGCGCACCCAGCTTTGCATCGCGGGTTTCGCGCATCTCGACAAATTCTTCGAGCGTCTTTGCCCCGCCGATATGCACATTATTCGCCTTTTGCGCACCAACCGTGGTTTCCCAAGCAAATTCATCGCGGCCCGGCGCTTTGTAGTCATGGCACATGAACAACCGTGTTTCATCAGGCAGGCTCAGGATCTTTTGGATCGAATGCCAAAGCTGTTCGGCCGATCCACCGGGGAAGTCGCAACGCGCCGTGCCGAAGTCGGGCATAAACAGCGTATCACCCACAAAAGCCGCATCCCCAATCACATAGGTAAGGCAGGCAGGCGTGTGGCCGGGGGTGTGCAAAACAAAGCCGGATAGCTCCCCGATGGAAAAACGATCCTGTTCCTGAAACAACTGATCAAACTGCGAACCGTCGCGTTGAAATTTTGTGCCTTCGTTAAAAATCTTGCCGAAGGTATCTTGCACGGTGGTGATTTCAGCGCCGATCCCAATTTTGCCGCCCACATGGTTCTGCAAATAGGGTGCAGCGGACAAATGATCCGCATGAACATGGCTTTCTAGGATCCACTCAACGCTCAGCCCCTGCTCTTTGACATAAGCAATCACCTGATCGGCACTTTGGGTCTGCGTACGGCCAGCGGCTTGGTCAAAATCTAGAACGCTGTCGATAATCGCGGCCGATGACGTGGCGCTATCGCTTGCAACATAGGTGACCGTATTGGTGGCTTGGTCAAAAAATGCCTGAACAGAAAGTGTCATGGGAACGCCCTTTTTTACGCCTTGGTCTATGTGAAATATATGGCAATCATTGGGCATCTCGCAACACGGCTTCGCGGGCTGTTGGGCTAGAACCGCGTAAACCGACGCAACAAGCGCCCCGCTTGGCGGATGCGTTGCCCATTTTGGCGCGAGACCTCTTTGGGCACGTCGTTTTGGTCACCCGATTTTTCGCTGCGTCTGGCGAGCCACTCGATACCGCTACGCGCGCCAGCAGACAGCACGGAACGCATCAACATAGACATCAAACGGTTCACGAGAATACCTTACACATGAAGCGAAATTTACTGTTCGTCCTCAAACAAAACATCCTGATCTTCATGCTCGTCAAGCAGATCAGTTTCATCATCATCATCGTCCTGCTCATCTGCAAGCAACCCCGTGTCGCCCGGCGGTGGACGGTTGTCCAACAACCCTGTTGCACGCAATTCCTTAAGACCAGGTAGATCGCGGGTCGTGGCAAGGCCGAAATGGTCCAAAAATTCGGTGGTGACCATGAACGTGATCGGGCGGCCCGGTGTCATGCGACGGCGGCCAAATTTCAGCCATTCAAGCTCGATCAGCAAATCAATCGTGCCGCGTGACACGGACACGCCGCGGATTTCTTCGATTTCAGCGCGTGTGGCAGGTTGGTGATAGGCGACGATCGCCAGCGTTTCGATTGCTGCGCGGCTCAGCTTGCGGGTTTCGATCCGCTCTTTGGTCATCAAGAATCCAAGATCAGGGGCTGTGCGAAACGCCCAACCATCCCCGATTTTCATCAAATTGACGCCCCGCCCTTCATAGCGTTTCTTAAGGTGCTGCAAAGCCTCTGGCACGTCGCTGCCGTGGGGCATGCGTTCGGCCATGCTCGCAACAGGCATTGGTTCAGCGGCGGCAAATAACATGGCTTCGACCATGCGTTCCTGTTCGCCCATTGGCGGGGCTTCGAACAGGCTTTCGTCATTTTCGCTAATGTTTACAGCATCTTCAGGCATGGGTTTCGGCCTTTTTGCGGATCATGACCGGCGCGAACATTTTTTCTTGGGTCAGTTCAATTTCGCCACGTTTCACCATTTCTAGCGTCGCTGCAAAAGAGGACGCCATAGCAGAGCGGCGGCGTTTGGGTTCGACTTGCCACCCCTCTGGCAGAAAACTGGCAAGCGAGGTCCATTCAACGGTGGAGCCGATAATATGGCGCAGGCTTTCCAGAGCGCTTTCCATGGTGAAAATTGCGTCGCGCTTCAGGGTCAACGGGGTGAAACTTTCCTTGGTCTTCACCCGCGCGTAGGCCTGCATCAGATCAAGAAGCGACGCATTCCATTCGGTTTGGCGCGACATTGTGATTGCTTGGGTGTCACCGCGCACGAAAAATTCGCGTCCCTTTTGATCGCGCGCCATCAATTGCGCGGCAACCCGGCGCATGGCTTCAAGACGTTCAAGCTGAAACGCAAGATGGGCGGCAAGTTCTTCGCCCGTTGGACCTTCTTCGGTTGGATCAGCAGGCAGTAGCAGACGGGATTTCAAAAAGGCGAGCCAAGCGGCCATCACGAGGTAATCGGCGGCCAATTCGATGCGCAGCTTTTTGGCAGAGTTTACGAATGTCAGATATTGTTCCGCCAAGGCGAGGATCGAGACATTCTTGAGGTCGACCTTTTGCGTGCGCGCCATGATCAACAGAATATCAAGCGGCCCTTCATAGCTGCCCAAGTCCACGACCAAAGATTCGGACGCAAGCCGTTCCTCGACACCGATCTCGGCATCGCTTTCTGTAGCAAGTTGTGAAAGGCCATCGTCCGGCAACATAAGACGCGCTCCGTTAGTGTTTATCGAGTTTGATCGAAAACCGGAGCGAAGTCCACCACATCTTGTGGTGTTGGGTGCAACTTTGTCTAAAATTAGCAGGGTGAAGCTAGTGATCGTTGTTGCAGCCCGATGAGCTAACTAAATCTCGACCCTTCGATGTTGGGGGGGTGAAGGGTCGAGATCCAGTTTAACGCGCGGATTTGTGGGGGGAGAAACCCGCGCGCCGGAAAAACGCTTGAAGCACTTATCGCAAAGTTACCGTAATACAGGGCAACCCACGGGCCGTGAGAGCAGAACAAGCCGCGCGTGTTTGTTCGCGGTTGTCGTAGCCTGCAACGCGCAGCCGATAAAAGATGCGGCCAGAGTTGTCGATTCGCTGGATGTAGCTTTCCTTGGCAGACAGTAAATCACCGTGCTGGCGCGAAAACCGTTCCCATTCTGTGCGTGCGGTCTGCGCGCTATCAAACGCACCCAGTTGGATCATCCGCGTGCCTGCTGGCAAAGGAATAACACTAGGCGCATCACTAGAAGCGATTGGGGCTTGGTTAGCGGTTTGCTCTGTTGTGCTCGCTGATTGAGAAATCACAGACGCCAGCGCATCATCAACTGCTGTTGCTATTGCCGCGGAAATATCAGCGGGCCGCGCGCGCGGCGCTTCTGTCATGGCAGGGGCAAAGACCGAACCGGTTCCGGCAGGCGGGCTCGGTAACATGGCCACTTGCACGCCTTGGGATTGTTCAGTCAACGCATCCGCAGTGGCGTTTAGATCAACCACTGGCGCATCAACGGGGGCCACGACTGTTTCATCTTGCGCAACCCGCGCCAGTTCTTGGGTCAAAGCCGCACTTGGTTCAGGTGTTACTTCATTAGACAACAGCGCAATATCTGACTGTTCATCCAACTGCCCATCCAATTGGGGGGTAACGATCAGATCAGTCGCCTTGGTATCATTGCTCGCCACGTCGATATTCGCCGTTTCGTCAGCCTGCACCGTCGGACGACTGCTTGGGACTTTGATAAACTTCGGATCAGCGACGGTTGGGGTCGCATCTGCGAGGTCTTGATCAGGCGTCGAGGCATCTGAATTTAGTTCAATGCCTGCAATTTGGGATCCCGAGGATTGTGGCGTTGTTGACGGCACCAAAGCCGGTTCTGGCTGAACGATAAGGGCCTGCAATTCGCCTGAAGGGACGTCTTCATTGGTCAGGGTGCGCATCCGGGGTGCGGTCATAACTTCATCGGCAACGGCTGCAACACCGCCACCATTCAACACCTCGTTCACCGCCAAGCCCTGATTGGCAACTTGATCGCCACCCGACTGGGTGGGACGCACGCGGGCATCGCCAACCATCGCTTTGATGATGGGCACTTCCATGCTGTCACGCTGACCTAGTTTATAGGTCCAGACCGACACCATGCCGACAAACATCAAGGAACAAACAGCGCCAAAACCAACAAGCAAGGGGCCGAATTGTTTCCGTTCGCTGGTCTTCGCGGGTTTATTTGAGGGCGGGCTCGCAGGCGCACCAGTTGCAGCGGCAGAAGCCCCACCGCCGTTGCGGATACGTTTGCTGGTCACACGTTGCGACGCGGCCACGGCCCCGGCGCTTGCTGTTTTAACGGAGTTGTTTGTCATTGTTGCCACCTTGCCTGCAGCGAGAGGTACGGTCGCGCTAAGAGCTTTTGCCCCGCCGACCAGTTGGTTACCCCCGCCGCGCAGTTTAACGCCAAGTGATTTCGCATTGTTTAACAAGGATTTTTTCAATCCGCCTTCGGCATTTCGTTGCCGACTGGCTGGCCGATTGCGTTGCAACGATTTACGCTTTGGCGCCGCAATGGTTCCCATATCTTCTTCGATATGCGCACCGTCGTTGCGTTCTGCGACCAAAGCCGCGCGCTTTTGCGCGGCAACAGCAAGGCGACGCGCATCACGATCTCGTTCTTTTTCGGCCTGAATTGCACCGGACAACCGATCAGCCATGCGTTCGCGCGCCGGATCGCTTTCTGGGGCAACACGTGTAGATTCGTCAATCTTTACGTCAGAAATGGCGCTTTGAGCCTGAAACTTCTGCTCTGCGCGCGCAGCTGCTTTTGCATAAGCTTCCGCATCGATTTTTGAGGACGGTGGCGCAATAGGTGCCGCAACAGATGCAGACCCAGCGGCAGGCGCATTCGCGCGCGCCGGAGTTGGGGTCAGGGTCGGGATGCTCGACGTTTCCGATATGGCTGACGCAACTCTAGGTTGTGATCCTACAACAGGCGCAGCAACCGCTGGCGCCACTGCTACACTTGGCGCAGCTTTAGCGACATTTTCTTGTGACTCTGCGCCAGATGCCTCTGGAACCGGGGCAGCGGCTCTTAGCGCGCGCGGCTCTTGCGGGGCATCGTCGGGCGTATGCGTTTGATTGGACGACTTGCCCAAGCAATTCGCTTCATGGGCATCAAGCGCCATGGTTCCACTGAACTCAAAACATTCGTCTTCTGTGCCAAAACCGCCTTCGCGCACGCTTGTTAATGCTTTTGCGAGAGCAGCCGTATCCATGGCATCGATCGACTTGGACGCATCAGAACTACGGTGACGAGCAGAGGCCAGCGGCAAGGCCGGCTCTTCTGGTTGCGGGGGCGCGGCGCGCTCTTTGGCCCTTGAAATCATCTCAGATGGTTTACGACGGCTAGACCCGTTCGCAAATGGCAATGCAAAAGCATTTGCCTGATCTATGCCAGTGTTTTCAGCTCGCGAATCCGCTAGCTGCGGATCGGAATGAACGCGATCGCTTTCCCGCATGGTATTGCCTCAATGTTAATGGCACATTTGTGTGTGCTCTATTGCCTGCAACCCCGTGGCGTTTGTTTTTTGCCAGCCTGCTCGACTTAGCGCATTTCGCGCTGCGGAGTTACGCCAAGAATACCAAGGCCCGCAGAAATAACAACAGAAACGGACCGAATCATGCTGATTCGCGACAAACTGCCTGATTCGTCGCTCTCATCCAAGAATCGGAGCTGTGTTTCGTCGTTTCCACGATTCCACAGAGCATGAAATTCTGCTGATAATTCATATAGATAGAATGCAATCCGGTGCGGTTCGTAAGCGTCAGCAGCCGCTTCAATTAAGCGTGGCCATTCCGCAACCTTTCTGACGAGCGCCAGTTCCGCCGGGTGCGAAAGTACAGAGCGATCTGCATTACCTAACGTCTTGTCATCGCAGGAAAAGCCTGCTGATTTGGCCTTTTCCATTACTGAAGAAATCCGCGCAAATGCGTATTGCACGTACCAAACAGGATTGTCCTTTGACTGCTCGCGCACCTTCTTAAAGTCGAAATCCAACGGCGCGTCATTTTTGCGAGTCAAGAGGTGAAAACGCGTGACGTCTGGACCCACTTGTTCGACCAAATCGCGCAAGGTTACAAAGTTCCCTGCCCGCTTGGACATTTTCAATTCTTTGCCATCCTCAAGCAGCTTCACCAGTTGGATCAGCTTAATATCAAAGGGCATTTTGCCATCAGAAAGTGCGGAAACCGCTGCCTTCATCCGCTTTACATAGCCACCGTGATCTGCGCCGAAAATATCGATCAGCGCGTCATAACCGCGTTCAACTTTATCAAAGTGATAGGCAATGTCGGGCGCAAAATAGGTCCATGACCCGTCCGACTTTTTGATCGGGCGATCCACGTCATCGCCGTGGTCTGTGGATTTGAACAAGGTTTGCTCACGCGGCTCCCAATCGTCGTCTTTTTGACCTTTGGGCGGCTCAAGCGTACCTTCATAGATCAGACCTTTGTCGCGCAGATCATCAATCGCCGCTTCGATCTTGCCCGTGCCGTAAAGCGACTTTTCCGAATAGAAATTATCCATCGTCACGTTTAGCGAGGCCAGATCTTCGCGGATCATGGTCATCATCGCCTCTGTCGCAAAGACGCGGATTTCCGGCAGCCAGCTTTCGTCGTTCACACCCACAAGACTATCGCCATATTTTTCCTTCAGCGCCTCGCCAACGGGGATCAAATAGTCGCCGGGATAGGTGCCATCGGTAAATTCAACCGCGCGGCCGTTCGCCTCTAGGTAGCGTAGGAACGCTGACCGGGCGAGCGTGTCGACCTGCGCGCCACCATCATTGATGTAGTATTCACGGGTCACGTCATAGCCCGCAAAATCTAGCAAGGACGACAACGCATCGCCAAAGACCGCATTCCGGGTATGACCCACGTGAAGCGGCCCGGTGGGGTTTACGGACACAAATTCCACGTTGATCCGTTTCTTTTGACCCAAAGTGGAGCGACCAAAGCCTTCGCCAGCGCTTAGGGCGGCGGGGATGATGTCTGTCCAAACCTCTGGGGTCAGGCGCAGGTTCAAAAATCCGGGGCCTGCGACTTCGGCGGACACGATACGCGGATCTTTGGTCAGCTCTGTCGCCAAGGCAGTTGCAATATCTCGCGGGCTT